>LOBW01000098.1 GCA_001516585.1 Thermocladium sp. ECH_B | reverse complement strand
CCATAGCCATCCTTTATTATTGGAACTATTAGGATAGTTAATGGAGGCAGGCCCCTGGAGATCCTTAACTCATTTATCTCAAGTGACCGGGAGTAGGTCTCTATGCTCACCACTATCGCGTCAAGCTCCGGGTCGCTTATCGCTGGGCCATAGGGGTCATCGATAACCCTTAATTCGAATCTGCTTCTCTTGAGCCCTAATTCCCTTGTTAACAGTATCTCCAGGTTCCTTAGCCTCTCCTCCACATTCCTCACCTTGTACTGCTTATACTTCTGGGCAAAGGCGTCGCTCGTTACTCCTATCAATACTTTATCCCCATGCTTCATCGCCTCGAAGAGGAGGACTATGTGCCCGCTGTGCAGTGAATCGAATGTACCCCCCAGGGCAACCTTGGAGAACCGCATTGATATATGTATCCATATCCATTTAAAAACCTTACCATGTGGGAGACTTGTGAAGACTGCGTCTAGTCTGGATGAATTGCTTGGATTACGGGTTTATATAACGAATACGCCTGGCAGCGGTGGATCAATAAGAGAGACCCTCGAGGACTTCCAGGTAAGAGAGGTATTAATCGATGGCTCCATCCTGCCCGATCAACATCCAGTTCCCAGGCCTGGACAATGGACTTGGAGCATAGTTAGGAAGAGGGGCATAGATACGTTCACCATGATTGATAGATTATCGTTGAGGCTAAAGGTGCCTCTAGGCAGGATAAGTTATGCTGGACTGAAAGATGCTAAGGCAGTCACTGTCCAGGCAGTATCAATCCTCGGCGTGAGGCCCCAGGACTTGCTGGGCTTGAGGGATGATGACCTCGANGTGTTGGATGCATTTACAATGGATGAGCCATGCACCTCAAAGTCAATATACGGCAATAAATTCGATATAGTGATTAAGGGAGGAAACTGGGATATTATTCAGGAAACCCTAGAGGAGATTCGCGAGAGGGGTCTCCCCAACTTCTTTGGGTACCAGAGATTTGGGACAAGGCGGCCCAATACCCATATCGTTGGGAAGAAAATAATTGAGGGGCGCTTTGAGGAGGCCATTGCCGAGATAGCTGGATCCCCTAGGCAGGAGGAGCCGGAAGCCGCTAAGGAAGCAAGGGAACTATTTGATTCGGGGAGGCTGCGGGAAGCCATCGACTCATACCCATCAAGCTATAGGGCCGAGAGAATCGTGGCTAGTTACTTACTGAATCACCCAGGCGACTTCATTGGCGCATTGAGGAGATTACCCCTTGAGTTGCTGCGGCTATATGTTGAGTCCTACCAATCCTACTTATTCAATAAATCGCTCAGCGAGAGGATAAGGAGGGAACTACCGATAAATTCAGCCATTGAGGGAGACAGCGTTTTGCTGCTTGATGAGAAGGGCTTGCCAACCATTCATAGAATGATAGTTACCAGCACAATTAAGGATAGAATTAATTCATTAATAGCGAGGAATAGGGCAGCGGTTGCCGGTGCATTGATTGGATACAAGACTAACGAGGCCGCATTAAGAGAATGGGAGAATGATATTCTCCACGAGGAGGGAGTAAGCCCCAGATCCTTTAAGTTAAAGGCTATTCCGGAGGCGTCGGCAAGCGGTGGATGGAGAATCCTAGATGCAGCGCCTCGAATAGAAAATATTGAATTTAATCCTATTAAACTCAGCTTCCTGCTGAGGCGCGGAATGTATGCCACAATATTGATTAGGGAATTAATAAAGCCAAGCAATCCGGTTAATTGCGGCTGCTGATAAAACGAACGACAAGTATCGTCCTTTAGGGCGGGGAGGAGGTCAGTATCGGGATTAGCAATAGAAGCAAACATAATTTCAAGCCATTTCAGCCCTAAAGGGCGAAGCATCGCAATTTTAGGGATGCGAAGCGCTTAAAACTTAGACGGGGAGAGGCATTAGCGTGAGGATAACGTATGCGGGGAGGAGGGCGATCTATGAAGAATTACTGGAATTAACCAGCGACACCATTGTAAGCATTGAGTACATTGATGACCCTAATAATTGCGGTTGCGGTGATTTAATGCTTCTTGATTATTATATTGATTCGAACTGTAATGCGTACAGGATAGATAATGACGTTACGCGTAAGTTGGCTAGATTCATGGCTGGCGAGACCAATGATTTAATGGTGGGGGCAGACGCTGGAAGCAAGAGGTTCGGCATAGTGCTTATGAGCGGCAATGAATTGCTCATGCATGCAACGCTGACTCCGAGGAGGGCGGTCTCCATGCTTAAGGAGCTTAGAGGATCACTAGCAATAGGCAATAATGCATTGGGGAGAAGCTTTGTGAGAGAGGTAAATGCATGCGGCGTCTTTGACTCTGTTACTCTGGTTAATGAAGCGGAAGCAGCGGGGAAGCGGGATTGGCTTAGGGATAGGTATCCATCCCTTGAGTCCGATGAATTGGATGCTGTTGCCATAGCCTTATCAAGCGCTGGCGGCATCGATGCGTGTCATAGGCAAAAAATTAAAATTACCTGATAAAAGGCTTTGGTTAGATGTCTCAACAATCAACAGAAAGCGGTGGAGAACTTGCCATAGTCGGCGAGAAAGTCAATAAATTACTTGGTAGACGGGAGCTAGTTATCAATATTCAACACATGGGTGGCTCTNCCCCCACCAGACTGCAAGTGAGGGAGAGGGCGGCTTCAATGCTGGGCGTCAAGCAAAGCCAAGTATATGTAGTGGAGATCAGGACTAGTTATGGCCTCGGCAAGTCAATCGCCAAGGTGCATGTCTATAACGATGAGAAAATGGGCGAGGCAATTGAACCCCTCTACATTAAGTTAAGGAATATGCCGCCCGAGGAGGCTAAGAAAATCCGTGACGCAATTAAGGCGAAGAAACCCAAGAAGGGCGCGAAGAAGGGTGGATCCAAATGACCGACGTGAAGGCCAGGGCTCATCTCTGGTATACCATTGATATGGAGAACGGCGTCTTCAAATTCAACAGGAGGTACTGTCCCCGATGCGGTTCCGTCATGGCATTCCATAAAGAGCCAACCCCGAGGTGGCACTGCGGCAAGTGTAACTACACTATTTTCGAGACGGGTTCACGGGGAGGAGCGGGCGGCGGCAAAGGTAGGCGCCACGGCGCTTCCCAGTGATAATCATAGGCATCGAATCAACGGCGCACACCCTAGGCATAGGGGCAGTAAATGAGGAGGGCGAGATTCTGCTGAACGAGTGGAGCACCTATATCCCGCCAAGCGGGGTTGGCATTCATCCTCGAGAGGCAGCTGAGCACCATGTACGGGTTGCGCCGGAATTACTTAAGAAAACATTTGCTGCAATCAACGCCAGGGAAGTAAGCGGAGTAGCTTTCTCCCGGGGGCCTGGACTCGGGCCTGCGCTCAGGGTTGGCGCGACTATAGCTAGAACGCTGGCGTTGAGGCTTGGAAAGCCACTGGTGCCCGTTCATCACGGAGTAGCGCATATAGAGATAGCTCGATTAGCCACGGGGGCAAGGGATCCCTTGATTTTATTGGTATCAGGAGGACACACAATGGTGCTGGCTCACTCCGGTGATAGATATAGGGTTTTTGGGGAGACCCTGGACGTGGCCGTGGGCAACTGCATAGATATGTTCGCTAGGGAGGCTGGATTCGGGTTCCCCGGCGTTCCTAGGGTGGAGGAATGCGCGGCGAGGGGATCGCGGTACATTGAGTTACCCTATAATGTTGTTGGCCAGGATGTATACTTCGCCGGCATATATACTAAGGCACTCGATTTATTGAGGAGAGGAGAAAATATTGGGGATGTGTGCCTCAGCTTCATTGAGACGATTTACTATATGCTGGCGGAGGTAGTTGAGCGTGGAATCGCCTTGACAGGCAAGAAGGAGCTCGTATTGGCGGGCGGCGTTGCTAGGAGCAGGCGATTAATCGATATCATGAATAACGTTGCGAATGAATTCAATTCAAGGCTCCTCGTTGTGCCTCATCAATTGGCTGGCGATAATGGCGCAATGATTGCGTGGACCGGATTATTGGCGTTGAAGAGCGGTTTACAGATAAGCATTGAGGAAAGCATAGTGAAGCAGCGGTGGAGAATCGATGAGGTGCCAACCCCATGGTTTAATCGCTCAAAGCCATTCATTAATGATGAGGCGGAGAACCGGAGCCGGGTTCCAGAGCCCCATTAATCAGTAAGGAAAAAATAAAAGGAGAAGGGGACTTAGGTTATTCATGAATAATAAATTAGTGATAGCGATAATAGCCGTGGTCCTAGTGGCTGCGGCAATAGTCTTAGTAACCGCGATTAAACCTAAGACTAAGTCACCAACTCCTCCAACCATTACAACTCAACCCATTAATACAACGACTCAAGTCAATGCTTCTCAAATACTCCTCACCGAGTTCCGGTATGGGGTGTCGGATTGGCTTCAATGGACCTGCATATATAATAATTACTCAGCCACTGATGCCCTCTCCGCCATTAATGAATCATACGTGATTAACCTGTATTATAATGTTAAGTATGAGAACACGAGGAATATAACATATGAATTGCTTTACCCGGGATTAATTCATGAATATCTAGCCAACAAATACCCAAGCTGTGACTCAATGCCTAGCTTGAATAAGTCCCTAAGCATAGTTAGCGGGGCATTGAGTTACATTAATGAGACTGCCTCAATGATGGGAATACCGAGCAATCAATTGGGAACCCCCCTCTTCCTGATATTCAACAATGCTACAGGTAAGTTCGCGTACGTAATAGGCGCCACTCCAAATGCATTGAATGCAACGCTCGAGGTGATTCATGGTGGTGGAACCAAGGCAAGTGACTCGCAATTAGCGTTTCTCAGAAGCATAGTTAAGTCGCGTTACTCGCTATTCTTCTCCAAGGGAAGCAATACAACCGTGGTAGAGATGCTGGATCCCGTGTGCCCCTTCTGCGCAGTGTTCTATTATCAATATGGCGGAAAGATGGGTTCCCTTCCCGTGAACCTGCTTTTCTTATACTTCCCAACGCATGTAATGGATTATTACTATGGCGCACTTCAATCTAGGTAATCATAATTACCATTCGCGAAACGTATTTATTTAAGAATCAATGTTAAAACACATGCGGCAGGGGCTCGGCGCTCTTGTGATCATGATCCTGGTCGGTTACTTATTAATAATGGTGAGCGCCGCCCCAAGTAACTGGGAGTCCATGATGCTGTTCACTGCTTTTTTCCTGGGGACACAGATACCGGCCATATTATTATCGTCGAGGATCGGCAATAGGGATGCCTTGGCAATATCAATGGCCATGGCAGGCATTGGGGCCTACCTTAGACAGGTTAATCCCTACCTTAACTCAGCCATAATTGGGGCCGCCATGGGCATATACTTCACATCAATGGTATCAGTGGTTGGATTGGCCCTCGGCGTAATGGGCAAGACTAGGCATGTCATACCATCTTATGTATTTCTACTGTCTACTGGGCTACTCGTTAGTTCCCTGGCGTCTAATTGGGGGGATGAATATGGATACATGATGGCCGGCGGATTATTGATTACCGGCTTAATAATATCTCTTTCGCCAAATATAATAAAGGTGCATAACATTCACTTAAGGCAGGTAG
>LOBW01000097.1 GCA_001516585.1 Thermocladium sp. ECH_B | reverse complement strand
GCCGAGCTATGAATTATCGTTCAGCCTTAGGCACGTGGCTGCAGTGCTCGATGGATCAAGGGCATCGCTGAGGGCTCTCCCCGTCCTAAAGGACTTCGCCCAGAGATACGGATCGCGAATAACAGTGATATATCAAGGCAGCGACGATGAATTCCTATCCCTCGTCAAGGAATCCATGAGTGGGGCAGGCATAACTTACACCGTGGAGAAGCCCAGCGACTTGCTGGAGTTCATTAGGAACAAGGCCCCCGACTTATTGGTGCTTCCCCTCGAGGGCAGGACCGGCGCCGAGGCGCTTGAGTCGGCTGGACACTAGTTCATTAATTAGGTTCGCCGCCGTTCTCAATGCCTTAAGCTTCTCCAGCGATACCTTATACGCCTCCTCGATATCCCCCGACTCCGTCCTAAGGGACCCAAAACCGCAGTCCGGCTTCACGGCGAACACCCTATCCCGCCCAACCCTATCAATTATCTTGCCCGCCAATTGAACTATTGAGTCGACGGATTCGATGGCGGGATTCCTCGATGATACGACTCCAATGGCTAGCCTCTTGTCGCCCACTACGTCCCGAGTTATGTAATTCACGTTCTCGGGGGAATCCATATACTCATTATCCAGTATATTCACTTTCTCAATTCTGCCGAGGATGTTGAATACCTTAGGGTTGAGCCTGCCGCAGACATGTATGCCGCGGAGCCCGACGCCCACTCCCCTATAAGCCTCGTCGACCACTTCCTTTATCTCATCGTCGGAGTAATTAAAGAGGTTGCGGCGCGCCCCCACCATGGTGCCTATGATCGGTTCATCCACGTTAACGTAATTGATGCCCAACTCCTCGAGCCTCCTCAGCACTGAGTTAATGTACTTGGCGAGGAAGTGAACCACCTCTCGATCCCCGAGCGCGGACTCCATTATGTTAGTGGTGCCGGGCCTCTTGAATATGAAGCTCGACAATGTGAAGGGGCCGGTGACGCATGCCCTTAGCCCCATGCCCCTCCCCTCCTCGCGCCAAGCCTCGAGGGACTCCAGGATGGGTTGAACGGCATCATCGATGCTCGGCATCTTTAATTCCCCGCTCAAAACAAATCTTCCCCCCTTAACCTCTAGCCCCCCGCTTTTGGCGATTGGGGCCAGGAACATATCTATGAAATTAATTAATTGAGGGTAATTGGGCCAATCTATCCCTATCTCCGAGACATCCCTCAAAACCCTCCTCACGTTCTCCGCGTTGTGCGGCAACGGGAAGGAGCCGGTGTAAGTCGTTAGTATCTCCACATTAATTGGATTGGGGCAAGACTTATTAAGCTTTCCTGTATTGAGACCCAATGAGCGGCAAGAAGAAGGGCGGGAAATCAAGGAAGAACCGCAAGTTCTTCATAGTGGCTCTGCTGGCCATAGTTGTGGCGGAGGTGGGCTACATATCCGCCATGCTGCTGCCGGCGCTTGAGTCTAGGCCCGCTAATGCCCAGACAAGCTTCAATTCATTCGCATTAATGGAGGAGTCCCTCATAAACATCTCATCGACCCAGCCATCCCTGGTTAACCCGGCGCCGTACATTAATAGGACGACGCTCATATACGTCACCATGCCGACGACGAGCGGTTGCCCGGTTCCGNTAACCGCATTGAACGATTTGGCGGCGAGGGGTTTCGGGGTGATACTGGTGCTGATGAATCCATATGGGGTTCAACCAATTCTCCAGGGCAGCCAATTAACCACGTCCCTATACAATATCAGATTAGCATGTGGCTCAGCCCCATCCAGCGGCGTCCTACTCGCGTCGGCGTACTGGGTGACCCCAACGCCGGGGCAATTGCCCCTGGGNTTGGTCAATGCGACTCAACCCCTAGTCAAGATAAATATAAATAACNTGAATCCATATATGCCGCTCGCCATAGCCACATACGGCAACGGCACCGTTAAGGGCTTGATTTACGGCCCCAACGCGCTTAATGCCTCAGTGATAGAGAAACTCGTCGATAATTAGGGAATAAGTTCAGTGCATCGCGGAGGATCATTACCCCAAATGATAGCCTCAATGGATTCCAGGTCCTTAATGGAGCACATGAAGGTTCGAGGCCCCATTTCAGCTATGTTCCAGGCATGCCTCAGCTTACCCATGAGGCCCCCAGTCACATCAATGGCGTCCCCGCCCACGCCAATCAAGTCCCCCCTCCTCAACCTCCTCATTAATGCACCCTTCCCCGCGCCCTCCGAGTAAACGCCCTCCACATCCATTAGGAACAACACTAATCGAGGACTCAATAATCGCGTTATCTCCTCCGCAATGGCGTCCCCGCTGATTATGGAGAAGCCGAGCTCCGAATCCATCACTACATCCCCATGAAGCAGGGGAGCCACGCCCCTGCTCAGAGCACCCAGTATAGGACCTGGATTCGCTAGGAATGCTTGGCCGCGCTTCATTTGGAACACGTCCCCGGCCCTAACGTAGTACGTCGCAACTCCCCTCCTCGCCAACTCAATTGTCAACGCTTGATTAAGCGCCTCAAGCGCGGCAGTCGTGAGCGAGACGCCGATTAATTGATGCTCATCCCTAGTTCCTCNCCCAAGCCCATAAGCCTTAGCCAATGGGTGGGCAAATGATCCTCCCCCATGAATCAACACCAACCCCTCCCCCAAGCCCCTTAACAGCCCNGCTAAGCCCCTAACCGGCTCCAGATCCAGGCTGAGGGGGCGCGACTTATCCGTTATGGCTGAGCCCCCTATCTTTATGATGATCATCAGTACTCTCTATACACGATGAATTTGGCCAGCTCTATTAAATTTTCCTTCGCCTCACTTCTTGGAATTGCGTCCAGAGCCTTTAATCCGGCCTCCATGTACTTATTGGCCATGTCCATGGCCCTCACGCGTGAATCGGTGGATCCAATTAACTCAATGGCCCTCTTCACATCCCCCTCCCCGATACTGGGCTTTCCAATTATATCGAGGAGCTCCCGCTTCCCCTCCAGTGCAGAGAGCAGTATCACTATGTTGCCTAACTTGTGCTCCTTCACGTCCTTCCCCACCTCTTTCCCGAATTTCCTCACGTCGCCGAAAATATCGAGCACATCATCCACTATTTGAAACGCCATGCCGACGCTCAATCCGAACTCGCTCATTGCCTTTAGGCACGCCTCATCGCCTCGCGCCGAGTAGGCTCCCATCCAGGCAGCGAACTTAATTAATTCGGCGGTCTTTAACCTAATCATTGTTAAGTACTTATCCAATAGATCCGGCGACACATCCCTAATCAGGTTATCCATGAAGTACGGGTCAGTCCTCCCGCTGTGCTCCATTAACACGTCGAGCCGCTCCCCCTCATCAATTGCCTTAATCGCCTTGGCGGTGGCCCTCGCCACCTCAATGGGGTTCCTCGTCTCTAGAACGGCTTCCTCAATCGCCTCCCTGTACCANATCCCAATNANTATNGCGGCGTTATCCCCATACTTCCTCCTAACGGTGGGCAACCCCCTCCTCACNTCTCCCCTATCTATTATATCATCATATATCAAGGAATAATTATGAATCAACTCGACTATTGCGGCATACGGAACGGCGCCCNCCGCNTCTCCACCACATGCCCTCGCNGCTTCGATGGTTATGAGGGGCCGAACCCTCTTGCCGCCCGTGGCCACTTGATACTTAATTGCCTCAATGAAGNCTGGAGCGGCATCTATGGCCAAGTACTTGAGCAATGCATTCTCCACTTCCCGGCCATGCGCCTCATGTAGCCTAGTCAATATATCCTTCATGATACCATAGGGGAATCCCCATTTAAAAGCATTGAGGATTAAGCGGCCAACGGCTCTGGAGCATGGTTGGGACATCCATGAATGACTTTACGACTAGCTGGAATGCATTGAATCTATTTTCAAATTTTATAAAGGGATTCCCCATCCCTAGGCAGTGTTCACTATAATTAGGGTAAAGTATAGATTAACGGCGATGCAGGACATTATTATTCAATCGCTTTCCTCAAAGGTAATAAAACAATTATTGTTGAGCAAGGTTGGGCGTGAATCCCCGATATACGCGTTGATCGGCGATTATTCGCCCCTGGCCAAGGCCCCCGAGAAACCCATTAAGATGAGCATGATATATAGGGGCGAACGAGCCCTTTGGAACGAGGGATGGGGAGACCCACTGATATTGAGGCGGGGAACGGAGTATGCCTTCCACATAACCTTCATCGACTCCCCGAAAAACGCGGCTAGGCTTGGAGTGGATAACGGGAATGTGTTGAGGGAATTAATGGAGTTGGAGGGCAATTTCAGGATTTATGGGTATGGAGAAGTCGCCGTCAGCCTAATCGGCATAGAGGTCATTGCCTCCAGCGAGTTGGGGAGCGGCGAGTCGTGGAGTAGCGTTAAGCTTGAGTTCCCCACGCCAGTGCTTCTGCAGTACCCAAAGCCGCCTCGCCTGAGACTGCGGGAAAGCGTGAATGCATTGTACCCATTGCCGCAATTGATGATTTGGAATGCTGCCTGGAGGTGGAGCTTATATAGCGATGATAGATTACCGCCCTCGCTTCCTCAATATGCGCCGCTGGAGCTGCGGGAATCCGATCACGGCATCCGCGCCGTCACTGTGAATGTTGGGGTTAAGGAGCGGGGGTTCTCTGGCTGGATAATTTACCGCTTAACCAGCAAGAGCAAGGAGCGGGCGGCGAACTACATTAAGTTGCTTCGATTCGCCTCATTAACTGGAATTGGTAGGTCCACTACCTTGGGACTGGGGCAAGTAAGGCTATGGCCCCTCAACGAGGCTAGGCGATGAGAAAAACTTGAGCCTCAGCACATATATGGCCTTGGTAAAGTTAAGGAGCGCCTCATCTTCCTGAGATATTGGGATTGGGGTTATTGGGGCTAATATTTGCCAACTGCCTTGTTAGTATGAGATTTAGGTTTGTTTTATGGATTCCCGTGGCCGCTATAATGGGGATTTTTAATGCATGTTCCGCGGCCTGCAAATGTATTTTATCTTAAATCTTCCCCATCCTCTTGTACTTCTGCCCTTATAGATGGAACTGACCTCCTCCCCGCCTTTAGGGCGAGGCTTTCCGCCCCCTTAACCCCCATTTCAGTAAAGTCTTTTAATTCATTAACCTGGTATTCAATTTCGAAATTATTTATCGAAGGCATGAAGGCCATTAACGAGCCATTATTTTCGATGCAATGCGGAAATTCAATTAGTGCCTTTGTAATGCATTGGAATAATCTGGCACTGAGGAGTTGATGAGGATTGGGATGCCCGAGAACATAAAAATAGAAATGGAACTAATAGATTAATGCAATCACAGCATCATTGATAATTCATTAAATAATCAAAACCGGTTACGATACTTCTCTATCATTTATCCTTGGAAGTTGTTATTTTTAAATGAACAAGCTTGACTGAAAAAATAAAAATTAGTGCATCAACATAACACATATGACTGGGCAAAACGCGAAGAGGTATGGGGTCGCCATAATAATTGGTACGTTAGCCTTGTTGGGATTAATGCTTGCCGTGGTATCAGGCCTATGGTCGCCCGCGAAAGTCTATGGCTCACTCGTGCCAGTGCAAAGTTTTGGGGTCGTCGTCAATTTCAGCGATGGTTCC
>LOBW01000096.1 GCA_001516585.1 Thermocladium sp. ECH_B | reverse complement strand
GGGAAGTCCCTGTGGGCAATGACCTTGAAGGCCCCGAGGCCGCTCAGCCTCAACACAAGCCTCCTCCCGCTCTTTACTCTAACTTCCCTAATCTGTATCTTCCAACCGCTTTGCGGATAAACCAAGCTATAGTACTTATGGGGTTTCTTCTCTTTCGGGAATCTTGCAAGCCCATTGAAAAAGCGCTGCCTAGCCTTAATATCTATCCGCGACTTGTTGAACTACTTGCAAGTATAATTGTTGGTACTCCTCATCTTGTTTCCTCAAGTCGAGGGCTAGTTGCCTCAGCTCCGTGAGGGTTAATCCCCTACCATCCCTTTGATGGAAGTACTTGTCTGCCCATCGTAGGGTGTTGTAGACCTCACACGCCGCTTCCAACTGGGCCTTTAACGCCCTCAGCGTTCGTCGGTGTATGCTCTGAACCTAAACCCCACGATGGGCATCAGAAAAACGGGAACACCACTAATATAAAGTTATTTCCTCCTCCCCCTCATCCCCGCCGTAAATGGCGAGGCTTTCCCCCCATGTGTATAAGGATTTAACTTCATGATGGGGCTCGAAAAACCAATGGAGCTCTCATTTACGGCCTTTAGAAATGACGATGCTCATGGAAATATCGCAAGGCATCCTAAGGTGATGGATAATCGCTCAGCGACTTAGCGGAAATGAGATAACGATTTAATTTTATAGAAATTATATTGATTTTTCATCTATTGACGATGTGTCTGTGACAGCCATAATTCTGGGTCTCTGGATCTTAATTATATCCTCCACCCTTATCTCGAGGAGGGTAGATGGGTCTCCGCCTCCTGCATATACTTCCCCATTTATTGCAGCTAGTTCAGAGTCAATTATGGTATCTATTGGTATCCCAATGGGAGGGACGCCGCCGGCCTCGTAACCGGTCAATTCAGCGACTTCGCTCCTAGTGGCTAGCCTCACCCGCCTAACTCCAAGCAGTTTAGCTAACTTAGATTGATTCACTCTCCGGGACCCAAGCAGCACCACTGCATGCGGCTTTCCCTCATTATCTATGAATACAACGGTCTTCACTATTCTACTAATCTCCACGCCCAATGCGGTTGCCGCCTTCATTGATGTCGCGGCATCCCCTGCGGGGATTAATCGCGCCGCGATCCCATTTTCCCCAATTAATTTAGCCAAGTCACTGGGCCCCCTCACTCAAGTCCTCCCCGGGACAAGTATCCGCGGCGCCATATCACCACAATGGCTACCGCGGCCACTATGGCGATTATTACCGCGATTAGTATTATGGAGTAGGCGTTCGCGGTTATATTGGCCGGCGTAGCATTGATGTATATGTGCCCACTTGACCCAGTTATTATGTAGAGGCTCCCGCTTATTGAGTACTGGTAATCGCCGTCGGGCAGCGAAATGATGGCTGTCGGCCCAGTTTCGCTGAATGCTTGATCCAGGTACTGACCATTGAATTCGCCCCCCGTGACCGTGATGCTCCACTTCTGGGTGCCCAATAATCCAATGTGGTTAACGGTGATATATACATTATAATAGGCAGTGCTGTACGAGAAGCTCGCGTTCCCGGGCTTGCCGTTCACGATCGCTGTGGTCGATGATGGGGAGGGAAGCAGGGCATTGCTGTATGCCCCGTACTGGGCTTGGGACGCCGTCACGGTGTAGGACCCATCCGGCACATATATGGTGGTGGTGTTGGGTAACTTAATTGGGATATCGCGGGTCACCGAGTCCCGTTGAAGTACTTGCCGCTTATCGTTATTGTTGCGGAGGCACCGCTTAAGCCGTTCGCGCTTAGGGTTAATGGGTACTTGAGCAGCACATAATTGGCAGTCACATTAACGCCGCTTCCCCAAACGCTGAATCGCTCGCTCGCCGAAATGGGCGCCGCTACATTCAAGTAATTCCCCTCCACGGCATTGCCCAGCTTTATGCTATATCTGCCATTCGGTAGCTTCAGGTTGAGGGGCCCCGTTGCGGATTGATTGATATACACGGTGGNGCCATTTATAGTGCTCCCCATTATGGTGACTGGGTAAGTTAATGTGGATGAATTAATACCTATGGTGACTGGGTAAAGCTGCAGCGCGTACTTCACTATATTAATTGGACCGGCCCTGCCGGCCGCATTGCTTGATGTGTAGCCGAATGGGATGGTGGCGTTATATAGATAGTTTCCCTGCGGCGCATATATTATTATTGATTGACCGGCCCTAAGCACAGTGGCGAGGCCCACTGGGTTCCCCGTTAACGTTGCTCCAGCGAAGATGAGTCCCCAAGTGAAATTCCCCCCCAGCCCCTCCTCCCTGAATATCATAGACTCGGTCGGTATGAAGATTCCGCCGGCCCCGCTCAGCGTCACTGTGCCCGTGACTACGGGGATGGTGAAGTTGGGGAAAGTCACGTAGTACCCATATTCCCCAATGGGTAGGTAAAGCAACACTGAGGAATTGCTTGTGGTAATTGACTCCCCATTTGATAAGTGAATGCTCCACTTGAATCCAGTGACTGGGCCTATGGAGACGGTTAATGGATATGTGGGTATGGTTATGGTCACCGTGGAGTAATGAATCACGAAGTCACCTATGCTTATGGGGTAAGTCGTGTTGGAGGGTAGGTAAAGGTATGCATTATAGATGCCGTTGGGTAGGTATATGGTGGCGTTGGGCCCATGGAACCAAGTCGGGGGAGCGCCGTTGAGGCTCAGCCCCCACGTGGAGTTGCTTCCCGTAACTATGGTGACGGGGTAATTACCAGTGGTGCTGGGCAAGTATCGAATNACATCTANGGAGCCTCCCGGCGGGGTCGATGATAGGGAGAGGTATATGCGTTGGGTGTATGGGTTCACGGCAACCGANACNGGGTGGTTCTGGACAGGTATCTGGACCGCCGTGTCGTAACCCATGGANAGGAACACGGCATACAGGGATTGACCGCTAACTATGTACAAAATGTTATGAACGGGATCCAGCGCAATGCTTGATCCCCCTATCGGTATTGTGCCGACCACGTTAAAGCCATTAACCACATAAGTGGCTCCACCCGTCAATACATATACTGCCCCCGTCCTATTATTGATGACGGCCTCAATGGGGGGAGCCGGGAGGTGCAGCACATACAATACTTGGCGAGAGGTGGCATTTATCATGGTTACCGTGCTCGCGCCCTGGGATAATACATACACCACGTTAGTGATGGGGTTAATCGCTATTGATGTTGGGGACCAATCTATGGATGGGGATGAACCCATTATGAACAATTCATAACTAGTTCCGCTTATTATGGCCAACTTATTGCTTGTGGTAGCGGCAACATACGCTGTGCCGGTCAATGGGTTTACGGCAACCGAGACGGGCGTCCAGGGCAGGGGAATAATTGTAGTTGATCCGCTGGGGTAAATCACGGCCACCTCATTCTGTTGGGGGCACGTCACGTAAAGAACATTGGTGGCGGTATTAACCGCTATATCGGATGGAGATTGGCAAATAGTGACATTGGCAACGGACTTCCCGCTCAAGCTTACTTGGTAATACCCCTGAGGATTAAGCGCATATAGGTACCCCGTGTATGGATTGATCGCCAATACGTTGACCCCTGGATATGAGTAAAGCGATTCATTGAACAGTACCGCATAGGTCACATTGAATTGGGCCGCATGGATCGCCGCTCCAACCGCCAAAAGCGATAAAACGAAGAGCAAGTANCGCATGCATCCTGGATATAACAATAATATTTAAGCATTACAGAAATGGAGGTTAAGGAGGCGGAAAGCCTCGCCTTTTGCGTGGATGGATAACGCATACGGATTAACAATTACCATCAAAGGAACCGCAACTCAACATTTAGGGATCAATTAAACAACCCGACTCCCTCCCCATCCATAAGGGCGGGGTAGTTTACGAAAGAGTTTTATATAAGGGAATGAAATAATTTCGTATGAGTGATGAAGTTATATGTCCAAAATGTGGACATGTTAATAAAAAAGGGAGGTTTAAACTTAAACTCGAAAAGTGTGAGCTGTGCGGTTTCCCACTCAAATTAACGGACAGGTTTCCCACACCGGAAACAGTGCTCTATCAAGTTCCTCTGGGATTTTTTAGGTTCGCTTTCGGGCCTGTCCTGGTAACTGATCAGAGGTTCATCTTTTATCTCACCCATTATCCTAAAAGTTTGGCAGATATGTCTGCTGAACCTGGTATAGTAGATAGAGAAACTACTCCTTTTGGACGGGTAGGAAGGCGCCTTGTTTTGAGCGAGATTACAAATTCTAAACAGCTAGAACTATCTCCGCGTGGAGGGTTTAGGTTGAAGAAGGACGCAATAGTAGTTAACAGGCCGCTTACGGACATAGCGCAGGGATATATCAGATATACAGAAAATAAACTATTGGCTGGGACTTATAATAACGTAAGGTCGGAGTTTTTCCTTGGTGCCGAAAAAGTTGAGGTAGTAGAGTACGGGATGTGGACTGATAAGAAGAAGGAAGGACCATGGTTTCATCACAGCGGTATATCAGTAAAAGTGAAGAGAGGATTAATTCGTGCCGACCTTCCAAGCATCGTCTTTTATTTACTTGATGGAGAACAAACCCTTGAAATGGTGAAGCAGCATCCTGCCTTTTCTGGCTTAGATATAGAGTATAAANCTTTACAGCAATAATATGTGTTATTTTCAATTTTACTCTATTAAACGTTAACAGAACCCCAAATTATAAGGGACATTCAGAAGTTCAAGGTCATCACACTCTTTAACGTCGTAGAAGACATTTGATAAATGTGTTAATCCATATATCGCAGAATCTACAAAAGAATTGAAATCTATTAGTGATGAGAAGATAATATGTCGAGTTGAGGACCAAGCAGAACCTTGGGAACATTTTAAAAAATCCTTAATGGCTTAAGCTTGATGCACCTGTGCATATACATGCGGCTTCAAGCGACTTCGATCCAGGAAATGATGTTGGGTAATAAACATTGCCTGCGGCATCCATGCCAATCCACGGCCAGTTAGAAAGTACCGTGGTTACTGGGCAATCATCAAGCGCATAGCCAGCCTGAACATATGACTGAGCTGCATATGACCCTACGCCTTGAGTTTGGCCTGGCGCGTTTGACGTACATAGCGCAAACCCAGAACCTGGGTATGAGCTACCATCAACCATTATACTATTAACCTCCTGATAAGGCTCTATGAAGAACCAACCCGCTGCAGTGGTATTTGCGGCTAACGAGCCTCCTACGTACCATAAGGCCGAATACCATTCAAAATAAACCTGTATGCTTGAATCCGATGTGCCCGGTAATGGTACGTTGAACTTTTCGATTGTAAAGGTGCCGACCGGTACTAATGTGAGGTTCCCAGCCTTAGTTTCGGGGTATATTATCTTTACTGTTACTGAGGCTATCGGCCTTGAGACTACCGTGTATAACTTATAATCCTGTGCGTTATTAAATTCGTATACGTAGATCTCGTTGTCGTGGATAACGATTGAGGCGCGTTCGTACTTAAAGCCGCTAGGTAGCTTAAACGTGGCCAGGGTATTGTTGAACGGTTTAACGTTAACCACCGGGTATGGCGGTTGTTCCAATGTGACGAAGCCATTCAGGGCGCTCTTATACGTGTTATTTATCATTTCATACATAAGTGAGGGCGGTGTGGAACCATCGCTGAAATTGACGACGACCCCAAAACTTTGCACTGGCACGAGTGAGCCATAGACTTTCGCGGGCGACCATAGGCCTGATACCACGGCAAGCA
>LOBW01000095.1 GCA_001516585.1 Thermocladium sp. ECH_B | reverse complement strand
GTATCACGGGAATTATTCCAATAAGCTATAAAGCCTCAATGAGTGAGGATTTTTATTAGCTCAAAACATAGAAGTGCAAATAATTCCTCCATGTGAATTACCCCGCCCTCATGGACGGGGCATCCCCCACCTCGCGGAGGGGGACTTCCGCCCCCTTAACCCCCAATAAAGTTGAAAATGATTTTCCTAATATGTAATTATGCAAAATTCTGATCAGCAGTGTTTGGTGTATATAGCTGGAGATGTCTCAAAATATAGCCCAGTTAAATACAAATTTGAAAATAAGGAAGAGAGGACTTTCTTTTCGGCTCATGCCCTATCTAAGATATTCGAAGTAATAACGAATAGTAGCGCTGCTTCCAGATAGTCTGTTGCAGGCTCCCAATCAATCGGAGAAGAAAAAAGTAGAAACTATGAAGAAAGGATATAGGTATCTTGTTTTGGCTAGGGCAAATGAGCTCAAAAACAAGGAAGTATAGATCAAACACTCGAACGCGATATCGAGTCATTCATTAATAATATTACCATTGAAGTTATACCTAATACAGGAATAGGCCAAGCAATAGCGGTGGACGAAAACGGAATACCGAAACAAGAGAAAGAAAGCCCTCGTTATTCTAAATCAAGAAATCCGGTTTTTATCTTTAATGTTATTAGAATATCTGAAGGATGAGTTCTTAATTATCTCTTATAATGCCATTATAAAGACGGCAATAGCTTGGATGAATTAAGAACCAACGAAAAATTATGCGATATTTCTAAGTTGGTGGAACTTGTTTATAAATTGAAATCTGAATAATGCTTAAAAATTACTTTAAGGAGGCGAATAAAGTGATGCCGGGGTGGCCGAGCGGCCCAAGGCGTGGGACTGGAGACCGTGGCCCGACATCCCATCCCCGAAAGGGGGCCCGGGTTCAAATCCCGGCCCCGGCGCCAATCTCTTCAATCCTGTTGGTGGGGGTTTAGATGGTTTCGGCGCTGTGAAAAAGTATAATAATGCATTAATGTGGTTCTAGCCCATGAGAAAGAATATTTTAATTATAGGTCTTGCGTTATTGATTATTGGCGTAATATTGGTTGTTGTTTCGTTTTACTATATACCAAGAGAATTAAGCCCCTTAATTAGTTCCGTGAATAAAACACTGCTTGGGGAGCCTGTATCGCTAGGGCCTGGTGACGCTATTAGGATAAACGTAACCATAACTAGAGCCCCATCATTGATAATATTGATTTATAATGATTCAATGGATAGACCACTGAGCAGCATAAATACAACTACGCAATCCGCTTCTGTTTCAGGAATGTATATTCTATCATTTATAACTGAAACAAATTCCACAATTATGTTGGGACTAGTTAATAACTATACCACGCCAACTATTGTTAAGTATGGTTATTCAGTGATTCCAGCGAATTCCCTCGAGGGCGCCACCCCATTCATATTCATGTTATTCATAGGAGGTGCAATATTCATAATTGGATTAATAATTGCAATAATAGGCGCATTAATTAAGCCCCGTTCAAGGCCGTCTCCAAACATGAATCAGTAATTCCATGGGAAATAGGTAAGCGTAAGGAATTCAATAAAACAGGGATTAGGGATCCCCTTCCTCTGGCATGGGGTTTCCCATTGTACTTATGGTTTGGGGAATTGGGTTGATTAGTTCCTTGGATTTGGGTTCTTTTTCCGGACATGGGATTGAGGGATCGTTAAGGAGGAGAACTCGCCAAGGCGATGACACATCAATCAAGAAGACGAGGCGCTGCACTTATTTTTGTTTTGTAGCTCTCCTTAAAGAAAAGCATCTAAGCGGGATCCTTGATAAAGGGGTAGCTCCCTGGTCTTTGGGGTCCTCGCCATTTTGGGGTTGGAGGTTAGTTTCTTGTTGTTTCTTTTATGGTTTTCCTTATTGATGTACTTGTTAATGCATCTTTCGTTATATTTAATTAGTTATTTAAATTGAGATTTATTTAAATATTTATTTAAATTAAATCTTATAGTTCCCTCATTTTATTCAAAAATTTTAAAAACTATTTTTAGTGAATTAATTACATGGATAATAAGAAAATATTTGCCCGCGAATCCACCGGCTTAGTAAAGGAGGCCGGTCTCTTGGATGCCGTTTCAATAAATATTTCAGATATGTCAATGGGGGTCGCCCTCGCGGTTCTCGGCTATACCATGATGCTTCTGCCCAGCATAGAGGGCGTTAACCTAATTATTTCGNCTATAATTGCCTTTGCACTATCTATTCCGCAAATAATAGTATATACTATACTAGTGACTAAGATGCCTAGGGCCGGAGGAGATTACATTTGGTTATCACGCGCGTTCGGGGGTGCCATAGGGGGTTCACTGGCTTTAGCGTTCGTAGTGGAGTCCCTGGCATACTTTGCATTGGTTTCCCTATCAGCCTCGCCGACGCTCTATAGTTCACTTCTCGCAATTGGAGTAAATGTGCCATTCCTGACAAGCACGCTTGGCACAATACTGATTGGAGTCACATCATTTGCGGCAATAGTGTTAATCAATATTTTTAAGCCAAGATACGGATTCCGCTTAATAACTGCCCTCACATTGGTGTCGCTAGTTGCATTAATAGCTGCAATAATGATCTACATAATCGCCGGTAGAACTAACCTAGTTAATGCAGTTAACTCGTTGCTGCCCAATGGCTATAATTATCAAAGCCTTGCCGGTTCATATAAAGGTTCAACCTTTAACCTATTTAATACCATAATGATGATCCCATTCTTCGCCATATTCATTTATCCCTGGATACAGGCCGGGCCATCCATTTCATCAGAGATAAGGGGTAAAGGGGCATTGAAACTCAATGTAGTGCTTGCATCCGTGATAACATTCATTTTATTGACTATGGCGATAGCCTCCATGTATTATGGCCTAAGCTATCCATTTGTCACTGTTGCCTTATCTAATCCAAATGTTAATTACGCAATTAATTTCTGGACAGTGGCGATAGCTGCTGCCAATAATCCAATTATATCATGGCTATTAATCATTGGATCCTTCACTTGGGAGATAGCGGTATTAGCATATGGAGTGGTCGTAGTGGCGAGGTACATAATGGCCATGGGACTCGACCGNTACTTGCCTGAGGTCATGTCATATGTTAGCCCCCGGCTTCACTCACCTATTGCTGCCCATATCATGGATCTCGTGATAACCACTATATTGATAATTGCGGCCGCGTATTTTTATGGAACATTCACTGCGCTATATGGAGCCGTGGTTGCAGCAATGATTTATTACTTGGCTGTTGGTGCAGCTGCCGTGAAGCATGGGTTACGCGATGGCAATAAATTACTAATGATCGCCGGCGCCTTAACATCAATAGTATTCGCATTCATAACTTATCAATTCCTTGAGTATCCCAGCATATGGGGCGGTAATTGGTTAGCTTATGGCGTGGAGATAGCCACATTCATAGCTGGGCTAGGCATATATGCCGCAATGCGTAGGCATTACTCCAAGAAGGAAGGCATAGATATATCGCTTGCCTATAAGGAGATCCCTCCAGAGTGAATTAAATCATTTAATTCTTTCTTTAATTCCTTTTTCTCCTCATCCGTCAAAGTCCTAAGCGGTTCCTTGACATCCCCCAATTCATATCCCCTAAGTACTGAGGCTGCCCAGTAATAAGCTGCCGGGGTGGGGTACTTCTTTATTATATCGCGTACCTTAGTTATTGAGCGTTGAATATCCATGGCCTTGCTAAGATTGTTTGCATCATACTCCCTAAATAGCTTCACCTCTAGCTCTGGAACCACGTTAGCCATAGCGGATACAGCCCCGTGGGCCCCAACAACTAGGGATGGAAGTATGGCGTGATCAGCACCATTAAACACCTCAAGCCCTAGATCCACAAAGCCAGCCACTTGCCCAATATCTCCAGTGCTATCCTTTACTCCAATTATTATTCCCCGCATTTGAGCAGCGTGGCTTGGAGTCACATTGAATCCACTGTTTTGCGGTATGTTATAGATATATACAGGTAAACCAGCGACTTCCCTTATCTTATTGTAATACCTAATCAGAGTAGTTTCATCTGGTTTATAATATATTGGAGGCACCGACGCCACTGCATTAAATTCAAGCCTGGCTGCATCCCGCGATACATTGATTACGTCATCGATCACTGCCGCACCAACGTGAGCTATCAATTTCTTTCGTCCTGCCACCTCCTTAACTATATTCATTACTTCCCTCTTTTCATCGGTGGACATAACCATGCCAAGGCCCGTGGTTCCCAATAAGAAGAATCCATCAACCCCAGCCTTAATTAATGATTCGACGTGATTGATTAATCCCTCCTTATTTAGCCTACCATTTAAGAAAGGAGATGATAATGCAACTAGTACTTCATTCATGTGTTGCCACATTATGGGACTTATTTATTTCTTTCGTATATCTATTGAAAATGGTACCAAGTCCCCTTTCGGTGAAGACTTATGAATGTAGCCCCAGTGCTCTAAGGGTTTTTCTTATAGTATGGCCAATAGATCACGATATGCCAGTTAATTTTACAACCTATGTATCATTCTTTTTCCCTATTAATGGGAGTTCTCATGAGGGGGACGAAGCGATTTATTCCCTTCAGGGCAGGAAGATGTCGTGGGAATTGGGGGCAACTTTTTAAGCATATCACCGTAATGATTTTTTGGCAATGCATGTAGATATTGCTGGAAATGTGATTAATTCAATAGCAATGGAATGCATCGATGGCTCTATCGAGAGGCATCGATTCAGTAGTGGAGTGCGATACATATTGAGGAGTTATAATGATGGGTCGGAAGTACATGTAATAGGCAAGAACAATATGATATTCATTGAAATATGGGATGTGAATAAGTATGCTTTTCCCCTCGTGGTTCTGAGGTATAAGGCATCATCAATGGATGTGTTGAGCGCGGCATATACTGCTTGTTACGCGCATGAATTGCTTCAGGGAAAAATAAGCGAGGAGCGCATGGAAGCATTGATTTGATGATAAAACGAACGACAAACCTCGCCCTTCACGGTAGACCCAAAATCGTATTACAAAAAATAATTCTGACAGGATAATTATTGAATCATAAAAGATAAAGAAATATTTAAGAGTATTAAGAGTTCAAGTGTAGAAAGGTTTAAGGTGAGGGAGATGCGGTATTACCACGTGTAGGAGAGCAAGATGGTAACACCAATTCTCCCTCACCAAAATAATATTCAACATAGGATATAAATTACTTCCCTTGTTAGACTTCAAGGGAAAGAAAGGAGAAGAGGTAGCAAAAACCCTCATCTCAGCGTGTTTATGGAACGATTCAGTAGAAAGTAAGTCAAGAGCGCATGACGTATCCCCACAGACCGTGAGGAATTACGTAGAGAAACAAAGGATGGAAGTGATTCAAAAGCTATTGGAAAGGGCTAGGAAAATATCCTTAGAAGTACTGTTCAGGGCGGGGTAAAAGCTTAAAAACCTCTTACTATTCCTCCTTAGGATGCCCTCCCCCGGTCAATTTCTTGGGAATGGGGAGCGGGGGCCGACCCCGCAATACCGGGAGAGGACATCAAAGAAATTAAACACAATAAGAGAACCATCGTGGTTCGCCTCCTACCAAACGGCTTCCAAGAAAGAAAACTCAGAAGACTAGCCGACATCTCTGCTAAGCTATTTAACGAGGTTAATTATGAGAGGAGGCAGCAATTCTTCCGCGGTGAAAAAGTGGATTTCGAGGGAACGTGGGATAAATGCTACGAGAAGTACAAGGAAGAATTGGGGGTCAATGCACAAGC
>LOBW01000094.1 GCA_001516585.1 Thermocladium sp. ECH_B | reverse complement strand
TTAATTGATTTAATGCTTAATCGAGGCATTAAGTGCGGCGTTGCCATGGTTCTGGGAGCCGGCGGGGCAGCCCGCGCAGCATTAGCAGCGCTCTCGGGGAGGTGCCGCTCCATAGTGGTTACTAATAGGACTAGAAGCAGGGCTGAGGAGTTACGGATGCTGGGGGAGAGGCTTGGCTTAACCATTGAGGTCATCAACTTCGAGAACAGGGTAGAGACCCTGCCTCGAGTGGACCTAATAATTAACGCGACGCCGCTCGGCATGTATGATCACGGCGAACCCCTGCCCCTCGAGCCATTGAGGAGCACCGCGCCGACCGTAATTGACTTGGCTTACTCTAGGAGTGGGACCCCGCTCTCCACTGCGGCCAAGGAACTGGGGCTCCCCCTAATCGATGGGTTGGACGTATTGATTAGGCAAGCCATTAAGTCCGAGGAATTATGGTTGGGTCGCCCAGTTCCGATTCATGATGATGAGGTGAGGGGGGTGATAATGAATGGGGGGTAACACGTTTGGATCAATGCTGCGCATAACCACTTTCGGGGAGTCCCACGGCAAGGCGGTGGGGGTCATCATTGATGGGGTTCCAGCGGGCTTGCCCCTTGGGGAGGATGATATTAGGTTCGAGCTTCAATTCAGGAAGCCCGGCGGCAAATTCGTCTCGCCGCGGCGGGAACCCGATGAGCCTGAGATCCTAAGTGGAGTCTTCTCGGGGAGAACCACTGGATCGCCTGTGGCCATCCTGGTGAGGAACATGGATGTCCAATCATCGCCATATGAGGATTACAGGTATAGGCCCAGGCCTGGACACGCTGACTTGAGTTACGTGCTTAAGTACGGCTTAAGTAATTGGGACTATAGGGGTGGTGGACGCGCAAGCGCTAGGGAGACTGTGGCGAGGGTCGCGGCGGCAGCCGTGGCCAAGAAGCTAATGCTGCTTCACAGTACAATGGTCGCCGGCTACCTAGCATCGCTGGGTCCCATTGATGCGGCGAGGCCTGGGTGGAGCGAGGCGCTTTGCGCCAAGTACTCCCCCCTCAAGGCCCCTGACCCAACTACGGAGGAGAAGTACGTGGAGGTCATGAGGCAGGCCCTGGAGGCGGGCGATAGTTGGGGCGGGGTAGCGGAGGTGATTGTGATGGATCCCCCAGCCGGCCTTGGGGAACCCGTGTTCGATAAGTTGAAGGCGGATCTAGCGAAGGCATTAATGAGTATCCCGGCAACAATGGGGTTCGAGGTGGGGCAGGGCTTCGCCGCCGCGCGTGTGAGGGGAAGCGAGCATAGGGATAATATAGTGATGAAGGGGAATAAGCCCGGCCTAGAGACCAATAGGGCTGGAGGCATGTTGGGTGGAGTGAGCATTGGGGAACCCATAATTATCCGCGTCGCGTTTAAGCCCACTAGCTCAATAAGGAGGCCCGCCAAGTCCGTGGATCTCAGGACGGGGGAACCCGTTGAGATCAGCGTGAAGGGGAGGCATGATCCAGCCGTGGCCATTCGAGGCGTCACAGTTGCCGAGGCAATGGTTTCCCTGGTCGTGGCGGATCACATGTTTAGGGCTGGACTAATTAATCCAGTGAGGCTAAGCGAGGAGGAGGCAGCCACCATAGAGGATAGGTGGAGGCAATACAGGTCGGCTTGCCATGGTTAAGGCATTCGGCGGCATCAGCATAGTGAACGCGGTTCCAGCGGGCCTTGGAGCGGTCATGGCGATTAACCTGCCCGTGGAGGTCAAGGTCTGGGAATGCCAGAGGAGCGAGGTGAAGAGCATGGATGATACGTTCGTCTCCGCGATCCTGGTGGAAGCGAGGAAAACGTTTGGACTTAGTTTGCTCTGCGCGGAGGTTAGGAGCTCAATACCGTTGGGCAGCGGATTAAAGAGCAATAGCGCCGTGGCCGCCGCCATAATGCTTGAAGCGGCTCGATTAGCGGGCATTCGGGACAGGACTGGAGCAGCGATAGCGGCTGCGCAGGCAACGCTTCGCCTAGGCTCCTCAATAACTGGGGCCCTCGATGATGCATCGGCCTCCTTGTTAGGAGGCATAACGCTGACCAATAACTTCGAAATGAGGGTGCTTAGGCGCGATGAGGCTCCTCGAGTCAGCGTCGTAATCCACGTGCCGCCCACGGCTAAGCGAGTAAGTGTTCCACGCCTCCGCCTACTGAGGAGGTTTCATGAGTCCCTCTTCGAGTTGGCCTGGGGGAAGCGGTACTGGGCAGCCATGTTAATGAATGGCTTAGCCGTGGACGCCGCATTGGGGTACGGTTTCTCCAGGCTAGTGGGTGCCGCGTTATCCATGGGCGCAGTCTCAGCGGGGGTCACTGGGAATGGTCCCGCCGTGGCCGCCGTGTTCAGGGATTCCCCGCGGGAGTACATTAATTGGCTGAGCGAGTTAAATGGATTAACGCTGCTCGTGGAGCCAGTGAATGAGGTGGATGAGGCTTGAGGGCCTTGATTAATCCATCCAGGGCCTCGGGAATAATTTCGGCTCCCCCATCCAAGAGCTGGGCAATTAGGTTTGCATTAACGGCGTCCCTGGCCAGCGGTGAATCAATAATACGTAATTACCCAGAGTCAAGCGATGCCTCGGCCGCGCTTAGATTAATTAGTGCCTTGGGAGCCATTGTCGAGCGCCGCGGCTCCTCCATCCTGGTGAGGGGGCCATTATCGCGGCGCGGAGGGGAGGCGATTATTGACTTGGGCGGCAGCGGCACAACGCTTAGAATGGGTCTCGCCCTTGCCTCAATCCACGGTGGAGTAGTGATTACGGGGGACTCCACGCTTAGGGCTCGCCCCTTAACGGACTTGATTACCGCGTTGAGGTCCCTCGGCGCAGTCATAGAGGGGAACTCGCTTCCCCTCAGGGTGAGGGGTGGATTAAGGGGCGGCAGGGTTAGGATTAGGGGGGATATCTCGAGTCAATTCATTTCCTCCCTCATGATGGCTGGCGCAGCCTCTGAGGAGGGGGTGGAGATCGAGGTCACCACGCCCCTGGTTTCTCGCCCCTATATTCACATGACTGCCGACGCCCTGGCAATATTTGGGTGCAGGACCAGGATAGAGGATGGCTTCATCGCCTCGCCTCCCTGTATTCCTCAATCATCCGCGCTAGATGTGCCTGGGGACTACGCGTTGGCGGCGTTCTATGGAGGCGCAGCCGCCGCCTCGGGGGGCTCAATCAATGTAACTGGGCTCCCGGCTCCCCCGCCCTGGCGTGGTGACTCAATTGTGGTGAGCTACATGGAGTTAATGGGGCTCAGGAGCCGAGTGATTGGATCAACGTGGGTGGTGGAGGGGAGTCCCCGGGGATTCATTGAGCTTGATCTAGGCGATGCGCCGGACCTGGCTCCAGTGCTTGCGGGCGTGGCCGCGGTTGGAGATGGGGCTCGATTAATTGGGTTAAGCCACTTGGCGTATAAGGAGAGCAATAGGTTGGTGACTATAGTGGAGTCCCTCCGCGAGTTTGGGGTTAATGCGGTGAGCGGCACGGATTACCTGGAGGTAAGGGGCGCCTCTCCCCGTCGTGGCTTGATTAGGTGCGGCGGCGATCATAGGATAGGCATGTTGGGTGGAATGATTGGCGCGGCATGGGGCTCCACCATTCTTGAGGCGGAGTGCGTTTCTAAGAGTAACCCTAATTACTGGGTTGACCTCTCGTCGCTGGGTGTCGATGTACGATTGATGAGCCATTAATGGCATGCTCAATACCGGTGAGGAGCCCCCTCTTCTCGTCGCCGCGCATTGATGGATGCGACTTATTGGAGCTTCGCCTTGATTATCTCAGGGATGGACATGAAGAGGTAATCAGGAGGCACGCGGGGCTCCCCGCCATAATCACGATAAGGGATCCAGGGGAGGGCGGAGTGAATCCGGTGGCTCCAGCGGTTAAGGAGCGTCTCCTAAAGTTGGCGCTTGATTTGGGATTAATGATAGATGCGGAGCTCTCATTCCTCCACGATCACCCGCTTGGGCCCCACGGCGTAATAGCGTCGCGGCACGTGTTTAGGGGTCGCCTCTCCTGGAGATTGGCGTGGGGGGATTATGGCCTAGTTAAGTCAATGGGTTACTCGATCTATAAGGTCGCCTCCGCGGATTCACGTGATGTTCCCATAATGGCTCGCCTCCTCATGAGTGCCGGGGACGTGCGCGTGGCGGCCATGGTTATGGGCAGCAAGCGGGCTAGGGCTGCCCTGGCAATGCTTGGCTCCGCGATCCTGTACTGCAGCGTGGGTGAGCCCACGGCTAATGGTCAATTAACGATCGAGGAGTGCCGTGGCTTGCTTGAATTAATTAGGGCTCTGGGCACAAAAAATAAAGCCTAAACATTCTGGGGGTTCCTGGATGGGCATTGGGTATAGGTGGCGCCGGTTGTACCCCATATATGGGAAGATAGCCGGCGTTTATGATAGGACAAGCAGGGTAGTCACGCTTTTCCTCATTGATGGGTGGCGTAAATCCATTGCAATGAGCCTCGCCCCGCTTCTCCCCCGGGGGGCAAGGGTGCTGGATGCGGGGGCTGGGCCCGGAACAATGAGTGGCCTCCTCCTATCGGTGAGGGGGGACCTCAACATGTTGTTGATGGATCAATCAATTGATATGTTGCTGATGGCCCCCCGGGACCTGGATAAGGTGGTTGCATCATTCGAGGAGCCCTCGCTTCGCCCGGCCTCGATGGATGCAGTGGTCATGGGATTCTCGCTTCACGCGTCTCATGACTTATCCATGGCGGTGACCGCCCTCTGGGGAATCCTTAAGCCTCGGGGAATCCTGGCGAGCGTTAATATTGGTCACCCAGATAATGGATTCATAGGGTGGCTTGGGCACCTCTACACCATGTACATCATTCCGCTCCTAGCATTCCTAGTGGCGGGGAGACGCAATGCTTCTTATTTTAGGGAGATAAATACAATATATGACGCAATGCCTCCCAATAGGAAGTTGAAGGAATTAATGGAGACCAGGTTCAGCACGATTAGGTGGACGCCCCGGGGCCTGGGCACAGTGTTTGAGTACATTGGAGTGAAGCGGTAGATTTATTTCGATGACTATACTCCTCAACTCATGGGAAGCGAGGCGCTGAGGAGCTACGTGGAGCAGCTTCTTCACCCATACTCTCCTTACTACTCCAATGGAGTATTGAATAGCGAGGGCATGACGCTGCTCAGGGTAATAGCGCGGGAGGTCCTGGCTTCCCATCCATACATGCGGGCCAGGTTCGCAAAGGCCCGGAGGCTCAGGGATTATGAGCACGTCTCGACCCTGATGAGGGATGTATTGGCAATGATTAAACTAACGGCAAACCTCGCCCTTCAGGGCGGGTAAAGTTTAAAAACCTCTTACTATTCCTCTTTAGGATGTCCTCTTCCGGTCAATTTCTTGGGAATGGGGAGCGGGGGCCGACTTCCCCCGCAATACCGGGAGAGGGCATCAAAGAAATTAAATGCACTAACAAGAGGACTAATGTGGTTCGCCTCCTACCAAATGGGTTTCAGGAAAGGAAGCTGAGGAGGTTGGCGAACATCTCCGCCAAACTATTTAACGAGGTTAACTACGAGAGGAGGCAGCAGTTCTTCCGCGGTGAAAAAGTGGACTTCGATGGGACGTGGGATAAATGCTACGAGAAGTACAAGGAAGAACTGGGGGTTAATGCCCAAGCAGTCATGCAGAAGAATAATGAGGCGTGGAGTTCATTCTTCTCCCTACTCAAGCTAAAGAAAAAAGGAAAACTACCGCCCCACATGGATCGCGTTTCGCCGCCGAAGTATTGGAAGGATAAGGAGACTGGAGGGAGGAAGCTCCTCCTAGTCATTAGGCAGGATAGGTATGTAG
>LOBW01000093.1 GCA_001516585.1 Thermocladium sp. ECH_B | reverse complement strand
TAGGGTTAACATTGGATTCGCCGAGGTCCCAATGCATCAATTACTGGGGTTCAGCTACTCTGCGCTGGGGCTTGCCTCGGGCATATTCTTCATTGGCTACTTCATATTCCAGATGCCGGGCACTTACCTGGTCGATAAGATCGGAGCCAAGGTAGTTATAGCGATATTCCTCGCCGGGTGGGGATTATTCGGAATACTGGTCGGCACGGTCACCAATGTTATGGAGCTTTACATATATAGATTCATTGAGGGATTCATGGAGGGCGCATTCTTCCCCGGCGTCATATACTATCTATCCCTTTGGTTCCCGCAGAAATGGAGGGCGCANGCAGTGGCTCTCTTCATGATGGCTATTCCGGTCTCCGAAATAATTAATGGCCCATTAGCGGGCTACATAATAACCACAATAGGTTGGCGCTGGCTATTCTATATAGAGGGGCTACTTGCCCTCATCTTCTCGCCCATTGCCTACATATTTATGACTAATAGGCCAAACGAGGCTACTTGGCTATCCCCAGAGGAGAAGAATGCGTTGATCGCGGCCCTCAATAAGGAGGCGGAGGAGGCGGCCAAGAAGGTTAAGCAAAGCATAGGCTCCGCGCTGGCTAACCCAGTTACCATAATGCTTGCCCTCATCTATTTCTTCTGGATAACCGATCTATATGCGGTGAGCATATGGACCCCAGCAATACTTAAGCTCGGCTCCGCTTATGGCTATGTTGGCGTGGGGTACCTGGTGGCGGGCATATGGTTGATAGGCCTTGTGTATATGTACGTGTGGGGCCGCCACTCCGACATGACGCTGGAGAGGATCCACCATACTGCCATACCGTTAATTATAGGCGCAGTAGGGGCAATAATCGCAATAGCGTTCCCAAACAACTTCTATGCCCTGCTCATTGGCCTAATACTGCTCACGATGGGTATACTGGGGCCATTTGGCTCCTTCTGGAGCCTCCCAACCATGTACTTAACGGGCAGCGTGGCAGCAGTGGCAATAGGATTCGTTAATTCAATAGGCAACCTGGGAGGATTCGTTGGCCCATATATAGTTGGCTACATTAAGGCAGTGACCAACAGCTTCGCGTTGGCTTATATGGTATTCGTCGTGTTCTTCGTGCTGGCCGTGGTACTGGTCTACCTGCTAAAGGCATTCAAGCAAGTGGCAACAGCATAAGAATCTCTAAAGAATCCTTAACCAATCATTTATTCATTTCATTCAATTTATTGGATTCCCCACCCAATGAGAACTCCTCGTAAACCTTGCACAGTATTCTCCTAGTCATGCCCCAAATCACTATTCCATCATATATTATGGCCTTCCTCTCCCTCCCCTTANCGGCGGTGACTGCCTCGTACTTAGGCAACTCGCTTAGATTGATCCACCTCAACTCATCGAATTCCCCGCCGTCCTTGGTCGGATTCACGTCGCATCCATCGATCATGAAGATTATTGGAACCACATTTATCTCCGGCACGTTCTTTGGATGATGAATGTCGAGCACCTTGATGATCCTCGCCCCACTTAAATCAATGCCTGTTTCCTCCATTGTCTCCCTAATGGCTGTTCTCAAGAGATCCCCATCCTCCTCCTTATAATGTCCGCCCGGAAACGATGCATCCCCGGCCCATGGGTCATTACTCCTATTACGCCTCCTGCCGACCAGCACCTGTAAATCGCCATTACACTTCCTAATCACTACGGCAACGGATGCCCACGTGCCTTCCCTAGGCTTATATGACTCCACGTCGAGGATAGCAACCATAGTTATTAATATCCTTTTCCCATAATTAACCTGTAAGGCAATGCATTTCCAGCGGCCTAGAAACGATCACTGAATGGAAATGAGGGAACCCCCTTAGGGCTGGGGGGAGAATAGTTCCCCAATATCTATGGTGGAGCACTCCAATGGAATAATGACTCGGCCGCCCTCCAACACTGGGTTCCGTATATAGTAATGAATGGGAACTAAGTACTTCACTCCAGCCTTCTCGGCGATGCTTAATGCATCCCTAGTCGTGCTGTGCCCAACGCCGTGGGCCTCCGCCTCCATGCCTGGATTACCGCCTGTCTCGTGGATAAGCACATCACAGTTAGCTGCCAGCCTCACTATTGAGTCGGTTGGAACCGTGTCCCCGCTATAAACCATGCATTGCCCGCTCGCGGTTTCAACCACCTTGACCGCCATTGATGGAATCGAGTGAGACGCCGCCGCCCCCCATACCTGGAAGCCGGGGCCCTCGTATATGATCCTCGCCTCCTCATTCAAGTTATTAACGCCGATCAATTGAAGCCAACGAATATACTTCTCCAAGTGAACGCTCCTCATCAATTTCCTAAGATCCCTCACAACGTAATCCATGGCCACGACTCGCACCCTACGTCTCTGCATGCTTCCCATTAATGCGAATGATGGGATCCCCAGCGTGTGGTCTCCATGGCCGTGGCTCAGCACTATGGCATCTAAATCACCCACGTCGAGGCCCGTGCATTTCTTGTACTGCCTGTATATGCCTTCCCCCGCATCGAGCAGGATCCTCCTCTCCCCACCGTGACGAGAATGGAGGTCATCGATAACCAGGGACTGGATACCCACCCACCAATGCCCAGGAAAGTTATTTTCATGGGTGGAAGACGCTTATGGGTTTATAAAGGAAAGCCCTTAATCCACGCTAAGCACTGCTCCCCTTGATGCTGATGTGACTAGCCGCGAGTATCTGGCCAATGCTCCGCTTAAGTATCTAGGTCTCGGCGGCGCCCAGTCCCGCAACCTATTGCTTATCTCCTCATCGCTTAACTTCACGTTGAGAACCTTATTAACGGCGTCTATGGTTATGTGATCCCCATCCCTAAGAGCGGCTATTGGGCCCCCCATGGCTGCCTCAGGCGCCACGTGGCCCACCATTAATCCCCTTGTTGCGCCGCTGAACCTGCCATCCGTGATCAAGGAAACACCATCCCTGAGACCGGCGCCAACTATGGCTGACGTGACGGAAAGCATTTCAGGCATGCCGGGAGCACCTCGGGGCCCCACGTACCTAATCACAACCACGTCGCCGGCCTTGATCTCGCCGCCCATAACTGCCTTGAATGCCGACTCCTCATCATCGAACACCCTCGCGACCCCATCATGCCTAAGCCTACTTACCCCAGCCACCTTAACCACCGCGCCCTCCGGCGCTAGGTTGCCTCTAAGTATGGCGACTCCCCCGGTCTGTAGAATGGGCGACTCAAGGCTCTTAACTATGTTTTGCTCCCCCTCATTAATTGGCATCATCCACGGCCACTGCCTCTTCAGGTTCTCCTCCAGCGTTTCCCCCGTCACTGTTAATGTTCTTTGATTTATCAATCCACGACGCGATAATCTGCGCAGAACAAGAGGCAGCCCACCAACTCTATCCAGTTGCCAAACGGCGTGCTTACCGCCAGGCAATAGATCAGCTATGTAGGGGGTCCTGGAGTATATCCTGTCGAAATCCTCAAGGGTCAACTTAACTCCAGCCTCATTAGCTATGGCCAATAAGTGAAGCACAGCATTAGTGGAGCCCCCCATTGCGGCATCAACTGCTATGGCATTCTCGAACGCCTCATACGTCATTATATCCCTCGGCTTAATTCCATTCTCGAGAAGCCTCATCAATGCCTCCCCAGTCGCCTTCGCCGCCATCCGCCTCCTCGCATCTATGGCGGGTATAGTAGATGAGCCGGGCAACGACATTCCGAGAGCCTCCCCCAGTATTGCCATGGTGTTTGCAGTGTATAGCCCAGCACATGAACCGGCGCCGGGGCACGCAGCGTTCTCTATGAGGCGTAGATCATCCAAGGTTATCTTGCCGGAGAAGTAGGCGCCAACCGCCTCAAACACGTCGCCCAATGAAAGCATCCTGCCCCCTAATTCCCCCGTCAACATGGGGCCCCCATTGATGAAGATAGACGGTATATTTAACCGGGCGGCCGCCATTAACATGCCCGGCTCTATCTTATCGCAACTGGCAATTAGAATCAATGCATCGAAGCGGTGGGCCATTACCATCAACTCAACGGAATCGGCTATCACTTCCCTGCTGATCAGGGAGGCCTTCATCCCCTCATGCCCCATTGCTATTCCATCATCTATCGCAATGGTATTGAACTCCATTGGAGTCCCTCCACTAGCCCTCACCCCCTCCTTAACATGCCTGGCCAACTCATTTAGGTGAATGTGGCCGGGCACTATCTCGTTCCAGGAATTCGCTACCGCAATAAGGGGTTTACTTAAGTCCTCGTCGGAGAACCCGGCGGCCTTAAAGAGGCTCCTATGAGGAGCCCTCTCCACGCCATCCGTCACGGTGCTGCTTCTATGCTTTAGAGTTATCCGCTTCTTTTCCTCCACAACCATTTAACGAAAATAGCATTCCTACTTATAAATATTACTAATTGATCCACTAAGTGAATTGCTTCATTATTCATTATATTAATAATATTATCATTATTATAAATCAAATAAAACATTGAATCAATGCTTAATGTGGATTCTGATCGTTATGTATTTATGCGGCGACTAGATGAGCATAACAGCCCCCACGTGTGCATCCACGCCGCTTGGCGCGGCTCAAACTCGATTGGGCCGCGCCTCCTGTTTAGTTGGGTTTATCATATTTACATATATAAACTAATATCTTAGTTATATTATTAATAAGTGCTTACTGGAAGCTTCTTAAACCCAGGCGCAGTAGCCTAAAACAGGCCTAGACCTGTACTGGATTCACGCTATTGAAAACCGGGGAACCAAAAATTCCCCGGCAAGTAAACGGCGTGGATGCATACAGGGGGCAAGCCGCTTCCTCATCTTGTTGCGGAGGGTAATTTTTATAGCGTTTCAGTTAATTACCCAATTATGTCATTGATAAAGGAGGCCGAGGATAAATCAGNTAAGGGAAGGGGAAGACTTGTTTTGCTGGATTCATTAATGCCGCGATTACTTGGATTAATGGATAAGGCAGTAATGGCGCTGATCAGGGTGCCCAACAGAGAGNTCCTGGATCTATATGATGATGCATTGAGGTCTAATTACAAGATCTTCAACTTATTAAATAAGCGGGAATCGGTGATTGCATTGAGGGTGCTTGGGATCAGTAATTTACCGGATAGGATTGAGGCGCCGCCAAGCGAGTTGAGGCTAATAATTACGGCTTCCGAGGTTTACTTAATTGATGTGGATCCATACGATGATGAGCCCCTGGCCGTGTATAGATTAATGGTGAAGGAGGGCTAATGAGGGGAATCCAAGTAATCGCTTACCCTCCTCATCGCCGCCTCATATATATTCATCGCAGCGCCCCCCGGCTGGAATTCACCGACATCCGTTATGAAGAGATCAATCAATTGCGTGGGGACGCAGTCAAATAACTTCACGGGAATCCCCCTGAACTCCACTTCATGGAGTCCGCTGCAGTCGGCGTTATGGGGCTGCGCCTTGAATGATTCCCCAACCACTATGAATGGCTTCCCCAAGTGCCTTGCCACCAGGGCGAGGGGNAGCGTGCCCACCTTATTCAGAGCTTTATCCATNTANATGCCGTCCGTCCCCACCGCTATCATGTCCACCTCGGCGGCGAATTGCGCCATGGCTGAGTCCGGAACCATGGCTATGCCTGGGAACCGCTTCACGAGTTCCTCGGCCTCGCTTCCAGGCCTTGACTCCAGCACGTATCGTATGGATGAACCGAAGACGAGGGACACGGCGCTGGAGTAACTGATGGTTAAGACGGATCCCTCCCTGTGGATCCTGGACAATGCGTGCCTAGCCTCTTCCCCATACATCCTCAGCGCACGTATGGTTTCAGCACCCATGCCGAACCTATGGAGCGCATCGGCTACGAAGGCTAGGCTAGCCATGCCGCGCCTAATGCCCATCAATTCATTAATGAATTGCTCCTCACTGATTCTTCCCAGGGCGGCCTCCGCTGCATTCAGCGCCTTATCGAAGTACCAGGACGCTCCATGCACCTCATCCCGCCTCATTTCCTCAAAAATAGATGAATAACTCACGTGACTCCCCCTAATTATATGATTATAAATATGAATTCTGGAGACTCATTCAGCGGCTCACTATGGATGTCATGCAGTGAATGCCCCGTACCCGCCCGTCCAATTCATTAATGAATTGATGGGCATTAGGCGCGGCATGGCTAGCCTAGCCTTCGTAGCCGATGCGCTCCATAGGTTCGGCATGG
>LOBW01000092.1 GCA_001516585.1 Thermocladium sp. ECH_B | reverse complement strand
TTAGGGCAATTAACTACTCCCCTCGGCCCCCGCCCCCCATTCTTTGAAAATTGACCGGAAGAGGGCATCCTAAAGAGGAATAGTAAGAGATTTTTAAACCTTGCCCTGCCATTTGGCGAGGTTTGCCGTTCGATTTATCATTATTAAATGGATTCACTAAATGCGGCTGGGGTTTAATTGGTGTGTTTGATGAATAATGGGTGTTTTTAGGTAGTTAGGCATTTATTCCGTGCCTCATTTATTTTGGAGATAATGCTGGCCTTGTTTAGCCCATGGCATTTAGAGAGCAGCGGCTCCAGTAAGCTGGGGTTTATGCTCTTTATCACGTGCTCCATATCCTCGTGAATGAATGATCGGGTATACTTATCTATCCTTGTATTTAGTATTATTGATTTGGCATCGCCAAATAAATTATCTCTAGGCAGAACTGCATGTATTAATCCCAGTCTTCCCGCCTCCTCCGCATTCATTGTTTCCCCACCGATTAATTGAATTGCACGCAGTCTAGGCAGCGTCTTTATCAGAATTGGCGCGCCGAGGAGCATGGGTAATCCAAGTCCCCCCTCGGGGTTGCATAGCTTGGCGTCGCTTGGCGCTATTAATAGGTCTGTCAATAATGCTATTTCCAATCCAAATCCGGCGGCGGAGCCATTGAGCACGCCGATCACGGGTTTATCTATGGTTACCATCAGCGACGCGAATGTTTTTATCGCATTCACTAAGTCGCTGATTGAGTCGTAATCATTGCTTAATCGCTCCCAATCTATGCCTGCCGAGAAGAATTTATCCCCGGCCCCGCTTATCATTATCCATTTAAGGCTCGCATCGCTTGACGCTAATGTTAAGGCCGATGATAATTGATTAAGAGTATCGCTATCGATTAAGTTAAGTGGTTGATTTTTTATCACTATTGCTCCTATATTATCCTCGTTCCAGAAAACCACTTTATTGAATAGATCCCTCATCGTTACTTCAGCTCGTACCTGAAGTATATGAATACGTCGGCCGAGAACAATAGAAGCAGTGCGCTCCAACTTAGCCCTATCAATGGCCCATCCGTTATGGGGTTCAACGAGAACGATAGCAAGAGGATTATGACGGCTACTGCGGTGACTATTATGCTTAATGCAGATAATAATTTATCCACTTTATCCTCAGCGACATTGCTTGCCGTTGTTTTATCTCCAGGATCTGCGTTAATTACTTTGGGCTTTATGCTTCTCCACATTAGGTGCAGCAGGTATATGCCTCCGAATGATATTATGAATGGCGGTATTATGACTAGGAGCAACCATATTGGCTTCACGGGAACCCCAGGTTGCCCGGCTCCCCATATGCTTAGCTCTATTAACCANGTTAGTCCAGTGATGAATAGGGCAGTTAAGAATGGTCTATCCAATGGATGCAGCTCCTCGTTCCTATCAATGAATGGCACCACGATGAGAACCACGAGAGGTATGAGTGCCCCCATGGATACATCTACCGCCAGCGGGAACGGCATGTCAGCCATCTTATACATGAAGAGGAAGAACCATGGTGGATATGCGGGCACTAAGCTCGCTTGTGGACTGGCGGGGGATGGCCCTGGATACGGCGAGAACAATATGGGCACTTTATCAACTATCTGGGGCAAGGCAAGTATTGAGGGCAGCATCAATATTATTCCCCACGTCAGCGTCACTATGCCGATCATGAATATGAAGTTCCTGGGCCACCAGGGCTTTATCCTGGCATCATCTTTCCTAAGCACTGCCGGCGCCTTGTATTTAGCCTCCTTTAGGTCAGGCATGAATCCATTTTGCTCAGCTAAGTAGAAGTGAAGAGCAAAGAGCAGAACCACTAGGGTCACAAGTATTATGTGCCACCCCAATAACCTAGTGAATAGGTCTAGCTCGGTTCCATTGCCGAAGAATATGGGTGTTAAGACTGATAAGTGAATGCTTGCCAATATTCCCTTGCCGACATCAACTGCATCCGTGCCTAGGACGTCTCCAGTCATGGAGTACCCCACAAATGATGTTATCATGACCATGGCGAACATCAGCACGCCGAGAACCCATTGGAATTGCCGCGGTTTCTTGTATGCGCCCTTGAAGTACACGTGGAGTCCATGGATGTACACTGCCAGTATCATTATGTAGGCGCCATATAGGTGGGAGGAGAGGAGCACTGACCCGAATGGCACTGCGTGTATTATGGCCATCGTGGAGTCATAAGCATCGCTGGGTTGGTAATATAGCAACATTAATAGTCCAGTTAATGCTTGCCAGAAAAGCGCAGCCGACGCTATGCCGCCAAGCCAGTACTCTATGCTGAACATGTATGTTGGGACTCCCATGAATGGTATATCCTTCAAGTGAAAGGTCTCCGCGAACCAGTCCCCAATGCTTTTCCTAGACATGCCCATCACCCAAGCGCTGGATTACTCATTAGCTTCACGGTTGTGGAGTTTCCGCTTATCGGNGATCCGCCGCTTAAGTCATCGGTGTGCCCATATATTGTGGGCCCAATCATGGTTACCGCATATAAATAGTCCGTGTCTGGGTCCCACTTTAATTGAACCGCGGGGAGAGGCTTAGTGGTGGGTCCCGTGATGACAGCTGCCCCCTTGTATGGGTCATATGTGCTTCCATGGCNACTGCAATGTATTACCTTATCCATTGGTCCATTAAACGTTGGGGTTTTGACGCCAGGAGGATAGAAAGTTAGTTCAGGATACGCGCATCCAAGGTGCTCACATAACGCGCTGTAGGCCACTATTGACTTATTTGGCCCAACGCCTCCCGGGAAAGTGTATGATTGGCCGGTGGCCGGTATGGAGACGCTGGTCGCCGGTATCTCCACCGGTTGATTAGAGTCATTGCCGAGGTTAAGCAAGTAGTTCGGCTCATTATTTAATGGATAATTAAACATCGCTAGTTTCTGTCCATTAATGGGAACATCGGATGCCTTTATTGGGTTCCCATTCTCATCCACTAGTTGAAGCAAGGGGAATGAGGATATGCCCACCGATGGCGGCACTATGACTTCAAGCCCGCGCAGCATGCCTATAACCATGCTTGCCCCCGCAATTATGACGAGGGACTTAAGGAATGTCCTCCTCGATTGATCCACGTCGCCCATGGGGGCTCCCATTTATGCTCATTTATTAAAAAGTTTTTTACCAAATTTTTACCAATATAAATACCAATTTTCACCAAGAAATAACCCAATTATTACCAAAGTAATGCTTAATAATGCCTTCGTTAAAACATGAATATGGTTGGGAAAAGCATAAGACCAGCCCTTATTATACTATCCGCGGCTGTGCTTCTAGGCTTACTGGCGGTTCTCCACTCAGTGCCACTTGCCCAAACACCCTCGGGACTAGTTGCTTACAGGGTAATTGGGTCAGCGAATCTAGCCAATCCAGGCAGCGAATCTTTTTGGAGCAATATACCGTGGTTCAACGTAACGCTATCCCCAACTCTCTCCGGCGTTCCCACATCGGGTTTAGTTCCATATGTTGAGGCGAAGGCCGCCTATAACGGCGATTATATATTCATACTAGTGAAGTGGCCAGATAATAATCCAAGCACCATAGGAGCCGATTCAGTGGCTGGACCCGGTCATTGGATCATGGTATATAACCCGAAGGGTCCACTGAACATGACTTTCCTGGATCTATTGACAAGCACGTTCCATAGGCACTACAAGGTAATAAACAGCAGCTACGCAATAATATTCGGTAGTCCACGAGCCATGGAATATGTGCTGTATTATTACGGCCCAGCAAACGGAGTTTACTTCTATGGTTACTTCACCAATGCCACCCATTACTATCCAGATAGGTTCGCCATAATGTGGTACATGGGCGCTCAACAGAATCCATCGGATTGCATGAACATCGGTGGTCCCCACCCCGGATATAAGGTAAGTGGCCAACTTGGCCAAGTAGTTGGTACAATACCGAACACCGGCGGGTCACTAAGCTCCGGCGCAGCCAATATTTGGGAATGGATAGCGGGCGTCACATATCCCCAGGGATCCGATTTCAATTACTTCGCCAATGCCACATGGGATGCGGAGAACGGCATTAACCCAACCGATGCCAGCCAATTCGCGTCTGCTCCTCACGGCTTCTTCCTCAACCTACTAACTAATCAAAGCGGCCTCTTCGATATAGGCGATGGCGGAATATGGTATCCCAACGCCACTGGACCAGTGCCGGGCTACTTTAGCGGCTATACGGGAGCCAAGTACGAGAATGGTTACTGGGTATTGGAGTTCGTCAGGCAGCTTAAGTCGCCGATGCCGGACACAGTTAATATAACCGTGGGCAGCACCTATGATATCGCGTTCGGCGTTTGGTACGGTAAGTCCGGGGAAACCACTTTTGATAAATCCATAACTGCCAACTTCGTGCCATTAACCCTGGTTTCAAAGCAACCCGCTCCTCCATCCGCTATTCCATCAGTTGTCCTAATAGTTGCCGTTATAGGGATAATAATCGCGCTAGTGGCTATTGGAGTGACATTCTTCGCCATAAGCAAGCGAAGAAAGTAGGCAGTTAAATATGATGAAAATTCCAAAGAATGATTTTTCCATTTATTCGCTGGCATTTGGAGTCCTCTTTCTTCTTCAATACATATTCAGGGAATTCCTATTACCTGTTTTTCCATTCATGCCAAGCAGTGGAGCCAATTTAGCCGCGCTGGGCCTAATTGGGACGTTTTCCGTCGTTGCAATGACCGTGATTGCCCCCATGGTTATATGGGAATCAAGGAAGGTAAGGCTTCGCCTCACATACTTCGCTGCCTCAATAATAATGGGTTGGGGAGGCATAGCCCTGGCCTTACTATATCCTCAATACTACTTATCGGTTCCATGGATAATTGCCAGCCTCGCTCTATGCGCATTAACCGTTATATCTATTCTCCAAGTTGCTGTGAGCAATGTTAAGTCGCTCGCTTTATTGCCTCTTCTCCTCCTCGAATTAATATCGCTGTATCAATACGTCACCAATATACTCACTGAGTATGCACTTATTCCATCCATTAATTTATCAACTTACTTAGTCTATCCATCCATATACATGTTAATTGCCGGCTCCGTATCGTTGCTGGCGTTATCGATTTATGCGAGACCAAGGCGTGGGCTCCTCATCGGATACTTAGTGGGGGCAGTAGTCAGCGTCTTATTATCCGAACCCATGTATCAATTACTCATATATAACAGATTCATGCAGTCAATAATGGGGGAAGTAGCTGCGATGGGGCTCGGCATACTTGCGCCTCCATCCTACTTGCCGGTATTGGCAATAGTCATGGGGATCTACATCTTCTCCCTAATAGCATTGGTGAGCAGGGCAATAATGGGCGAGCCATTAATGGGGTACTATGCATTGGCGGCCTTGATTTATATAGGAACCGCATTCGTTGTTCACGCATTATCGATCTACTTCGTGGTAACCATAACGGCATCCGTGGCTTTAATAAATTCGCTGAAAATGGAGAACCATAAATAAGGATACTCGCCAACACGATCCATTATGTGGCTCACTTAATCCATTAATAAAACGATTATTCGATAAATGCTAAATATATTGCCTGCATTAACGCCTCAATTAACATGAATGTTGGTTATGCTTTCATGAGTGGAGGCTCGGCAATTAATCAATATGATAATCGCATATGTTGGGGAATTCCTCATAATAATTGCGGCCGGGATAGTTGCAGGAATAATTGGAGCCTTGGCGGGACTAGGCGGGGGCACCGTTATATCGCCCATACTAACCCTATTCCTGGGCGTCCCAATGGCTTACGCCTCCGGCTCCGCATTGATATCCACCGTAGCCACCTCGGCCGGATCAGCCAGCGTCTATCTTAAGAAGAGGATAGCCAATGATAGGATAGGGATAAGTCTAACAACTGCAACCACTTTAGGCGCTATTCTCGGTTCACTGATTGCCAATTACGTCTATACCCATGGAATCACATACATCATCTACACCATATTCGGCATTGTTTTGCTCGTCTCCATAATACCCACAATCCAACGCAGCACCTGCGAATTGCCTCGACCCCGTGAGCCAGACTCAACCACTAGGGCCCTTAATTTGTATGGAACCTGCTTTGACCCTAACCTCGGCTGGATACGTTACTGGGGTGTTAGGTGGTGGTTGGGTGAGGTTATCATGTTTTTCGCCGGCGTCATCAGTGGTTTATTGGGTATTGGCAGCGGCGCCCTCAAGGTTCTTGGGCTTG
>LOBW01000091.1 GCA_001516585.1 Thermocladium sp. ECH_B | reverse complement strand
GGCGGGGAGGAGGTCAGGAGCGATAACTATCTTATTATAAAGCATTTTCATTTAGGGCAAGTTACTTTTCCTCATAGAGTACATTAGCCATAAAGACTCATCATTAAGCCAGGCGCTAAGAAGTGCCCCAGCACTAATGTGGCCGAGGCAACAAGCGGTATGGCTATGTTATCATCAATTATGGGTTGCTTCTCCGATAATGTGGCTAACACTGCTGATAAAATACCAATATAGCCAAGCACTGCCCCTATGGGTATACTTACTATAAGCATCGCAAGGGAACCCTCCCATCCCTTTACCCTTCTCCTATACCTTAAGTTCCTAATTATGCCGGTTACTCCATCGCCCCAAGACATATAAAGAAGCGGAACCGTTGCCAACCAATAGGTGGGGTCAATAAACCAAAGAGTGAATGCTATTATGCCCCACGCCAATGTGAAATGCACCTCATACATATTATCTGGATCCTGGAACCAACGATACAGCTTTCCAGTGCGGTGAGGTATATATACAGCCATAGTTAATATTATAGCCATCAATAAAGGTAGAACCGGCTCCCTGAAAACAATAGGTAACAGAACCGCAACTACGCCTCCACCAAGTATATGAATGACTTTTCTTCCAAAATACGTGCCTGACCGCTCTGGGTAACCCCTCCTTATGGCCGCCTCATACGCTTTCTTAGCCAGATAAAACGAGACGAATATCACCCATAAAAGAAGAACAGCAGCATATGGAGCATCATGAATTACAGCTACCTTCATCCACATGATGGGGACAGAACGGGCGGATTTAAAAAAATCACGCTGAATCAAATGATCCCTTGAAGCCTTGGTTACTTCCCTTTACCGGTGGCGTTAATCTCTTCCCTGATTTCTTGGGAGAAGAAAGCCCGGCGATACCAGAGAATAACCGAGCAGCACCAGTAAAGCCCAAAATCATCCTGCCTCAAACTAGATTCGCCGCTTCCTTTATCTAGAAATGAAGCCGCCAAACACATATTGCACATGATATGCTGTAGTAAACCTTAAAAATGATTTCTGTCAAGACTTCATTAAGGGCCCGTAGCTCAGCATGGTAGAGCGGCGGTCCTGGTTAATCGGGAGGCCGAGGCTTTTAACCTATGGGGAAGACACCCGTAGGCCGTGGGTTCAAATCCCACCGGGCCCGTCAATCCTTTTAAACCAGCAACTGTATAGAGTGATGTGATGATTACCCAGGGCCTGATTATATGATGGTTACTGACCTTCGCTGATTCTCGTTGATAATAATGACCACATTAGCTAGCAGTGCTTAAAAGGCGCATTATATTGATCTCCTTAATGCAATTATTAATATCGAGAACAGCCATGATAAGCAACATGATCACAAGCGCATTAATTAATGATCTTGACGTAGTATGGTTCCCTGCGCCTCGACTTGATTCGCCATCCGTCTTCGCAAAGATATTGGATGAGAAGAGGGGTGGTCACTGGAGTATAACTTTTCAGGGAGCGGTCTCAAGCATATCGCCTAAGTACATTGAGGGGACCAATGTGCTTCGAACGACTGTAAGGTCTGAGAAAGGCGAGATAAATGTAATTGATTTCATGCCGATAGGAATGCCGGCGATAATGAGGATAATAAATGCTCCTAATGACGCGGAATATAAAACGGAATTCAAGCCAGTAATGAATTATGGCTTAGTGGAGCCATACGTATCTATAATGAGGAATGGCGCTCAATTCATTAATCCATTAGATGGTGGCCTAATGGAATTAATAATACTAGAGGGCAATTGCTCCAAGTTAAGCGACGAGACATGGAGATGCATTGGTCCAGCAAAATTACTTGGGCACTATGCAAGAAGCGTTAAGACTAGTATATTGGGTGGAGGCAAGAGCGTTGTTTACTCTATGATTGGAGAAGCTCTTAATAAGGTGATGCAGTACTGGAGCAATAAGAATGTTAAAAAGGATAATGGGCTTTACTCATCATCAATAACTTTCTTACTCTCCATGGTACATAGATTCACTGGAGGAATAGCGGCCTCGCCCACGACATCTCTTCCAGAGATAATTGGAGAGGGACGTAACTGGGACTATAGATTCGTCTGGGTACGGGATTCCTCGCTTGCCGCTAAGGCATTGATAGAGGAGGGATACATAGTTGATGGTAGGGGGGCATTGAACTTCCTATTAAGCGTTGTTGAGCCCACGGCTAAGCCGTTTGATCACCCATTCTATGGAGTCGATGGATCGCCTCCAGGGGATGAGGAGGAGATCCCTTGGCTGAGCGGTTATGGCGGCAGTAGACCCGTGAGAATCGGGAATGCGGCATCTACGCAACTACAGTTGGATATTGAGGGATGGTTCATGGATGCATTATATGCTTATTACGCAACAACCAGGGATGACGTCTATATTCGTAATTATTGGTGGGTAATTGAGGCAACCGCCGAATGGTGCTCCAAGTCATATATGTTGCCCGATGCCGGGATGTGGGAGGAGAGGGGGGAGGCGAGGCACTATACTCATTCTAAGGTAATGATGTGGGTGGCGCTGGATAGGGCGGCTAAGTTGGCCATCGAACTGGGTTTTAAGGATGAAGGCAGCGAGTGGCGCGCGAAATCAATTGAATTAAGGGAGTACATATTAAGTAATCAGCCTAATATGTTCACTAAATATTTTGGCTCTAGAGACGTGGATTCCGCATTACTTGCACTTCCGCTATATGGTTTCATAGATTCAACAGACAATAGATTCATAGCTACCCTACAAGGAATAGAGAGGGAACTAGTGAAGGATGGACTCGTGCTTAGATATGCACGGGATTTTCTAGGCCCTGTAAAGCATCCCTTCATCCTCACCAGCGAATGGTTGGCTATGGTATATGGATTAATGGGCAGAAAAATCGAGGGAATCAACATAATCAGGAAAATAGAGAAATGCAGGTCCATAGTTAACCTATTGGGGGAGCACCTGGATACTGAGACATGTGAACCAAGAGGTAATTACCCGCATATATTTAGCCATGCAGGTTACTTAATTGCAAGGAAAAGCCTAGGACTAAATATCATTGAATAATTATTGACTTAATATGAGCATGACTGACCTCCTCCGCCCTAAAGGGCGAGGCTTGCCGTTCGTTTTATCACATTAATCGCTTCGCAAAGATCCTTTACATGTATTGCTCCATTTATTGGATTAAGCGACATCACTAGTCCAAGGCCTGCTGCTCTATATGCCTCCACATCATATATGGTATCGCCAATACCATATGCTTGCTTAGGCATCACATTAAACCTATCCAGCGCTAATCGAATGGGTAATGGGTTTGGTTTTCCCTTTTCCACATCATCGCCAGCCACTACATAATCTACTTTCTCCAATAACCTGGTTGCCTTTAATACGGCCAATGCCGATGAGCGGCTTGATGACGTGACCACCGCAGCCATCATTCCAAGTTCATGGGTCTCATCCAATAACTCCATGGCGCAGGGGAATGGATCCAAGCCATTACTGAGTAAGTCCAAGTAATACATTGTTTTTAATCTAACTAATCGCCATGCTTGAGGACCGGCGCCGACTAGGGCAGTAGCTATATCAATGGCCCTTCTACCCAAGAGATACTCAACGCTGATGCTCCTCACCTCATCTAGGAGACCTAGATCAGTTAATTCATCTCTCCAAGCCTTTAAGTGAAGAATTGCAGTATTGGTTAATGTTCCATCTAGATCAAGCACTCCTAGCCTAAGCATCATTAACACTTCAACACGAACCTGGCATCAGCGGCATATGCGCCTCGTCCCTCCTCCAATGCTATTACTGGATTAAGATCGGCCTCCATGATTTCCTCATTCTCATCAATTAATAGGGAAAACTTGACCAAGGCAGCGACCAATGCCTCTGAATCCCTCTTGCTCATGCCCCGAAAACCATTAAGTAGAATTGAGGCACGGGNTTCCCTAATCATTGCTCGAGCATCATCCTCGCCTATAGGCGACACGCGTAGCGAGACATCCCTCAACACTTCTGTGAAGACGCCGCCTAAACCGAAGGCAATGACGCCGCCGAACATGTCGTCCCTCGTGGCTCCAATTATGGTCTCCAACCCATTCGGCACCATCCATTGAACCAAGACCCCGGCAACCCTAGCGTATGGAGCCTTCGCCTTTACATTATTCATCAATTCATTAAAGCCCTGCTCCACCTCATCCTCGCTCTGCAATCCCAGCACAACGCCGCCGACGTCACTCTTATGGAGGATATCTGGCGAAACTACCTTAAGCGCAATGGGGAAACCGATCCTGCGGGCCGCATTAACGGCCTCTGCAGCGCTATTGACGAATGCATGCGGAGGCTTGGGTATACCATAAGCCTCAAGTAGGTCTAGGGCCTCGTGCTCCAGCAGCTTCGTTCTTCCTTCACTGCAAGCTTTCCTAATTATGCTTCTTGCATCACTCATGGATCTCACCCACTACCTTAGCATACTCGGTTAATGCCCATAAAGCCTTGGCTGCCCTGTCCGGCGTTGCATAGACTGGGATGCCGCCCTTATCTAGCGCATCATTGAATCTAGCCATGAATTCGTTTCCACCAAATGAAACCGCAACCACGGGTTTACCGTATTTCTTGGCTTCTATGATGTAATTAGCTAAGTTAACTGTGAGCCCGGGAAGCTGCATTAGCGCTATGACCATAGCCATATCCACGGAATCCGTTGGAAGAATCTCCTCTAGAACTGACTTATACATCTCATCAGTTGCGCTTCCCGTTAAGTCAATTGGGTTACCAACGACGGCTAGGGGGGGCAGTATCTTCCTAAGTCGATCCCTTTGGGTCTCTGGAAGCTCAGGCACCATGAGCCCCAGCGGTTCCAGCGAGTCCGTTGCTTGAACCCCCATTCCACCACTGTCCGTCAGGATGAGCACTTTCCTGCCTCTCGGTAATGGTTGCGTGGCAAGTGCCTTAGCCATGTCAAACATATCCCTTAGGCTCGATGATTCGATTAGGCCGGCCTGCTTAAATGCTGCGCTATATATTTCATAATTCCCAGCGAGAGCCGCCGTGTGGCTAGCCACTGCTCTCTTGGATGCTCTTGACCTGCCCGCCTTATATATTATTATTGGTTTTCTCTTGCTCACTTCCTTTGCTGCTTCCATGAATCGCCGCCCTTCCCCTGGATACTTGAATCCCTCCATGTACATGGTAATCACCTTCACCGATGGATCCAGAGCAAGGAACCTCATTAGATCGGTCTCCGTCACATCCAGTTTATTCCCGTAATTAACCGCGATCCCTATGCCGAGGTTTCTTCGAGCCGCCCAGTCAAGTATTGATCCGGCCACGGCGCCTGATTGGCTTATTAAAGCAAGGGGTCCAGGCCTTGGTCTGCCCATTCTCTCCTCAGGTAGAAAGAATGTATCTAGACCCGTTGATGCATTAAAGACCCCTATACAGTTAGGACCTAATATCCTTACCTTGCCAGCGGATTTCTTGACCTCCTCCTCCAGCCGTGCACCTTCCTCGCCCACCTCGCTGAATCCTCCACTTATTATTATCGCAGCCTTAGTTCCAGCCTCCGATACTTCCCTCATAACTGATGGAACTAAGGGCGCTGGGACTACTATTACTGCTAAATCAATGGGCTCCCCTATCTCCTTTATTGAAGGATACGCCTTTATTCCATTAATATCCGTATATCTCGGATTAACCAGGTAAAGCTTGCCCCTATACTTCTTGGCTAAATTAATGGTTATTATATTACCAATGCTGTCTCGTCGCAGCGTGGCTCCTATAACGGCCACAGAGGAGGGATTAAGCAAGGCATTAATGTAATCCTCACCGCTTAATGACATGATTAAAAGGGAGAAGAAAGCCCCTTAAAACAATTATCGTGGTACTCCCTTATCCATTTAGGATAAGGATTCTCCGCTGCATTAGAAGATGCTGCTGGACGAAAAGTAACCTAGGTTACCTGTATCACCAGAAGAATTAATCTAGCATTAAGCTGAGCCCATTTCATTGATCCCCAATAAATTGAAAAATATTGTTTTTATTTTAACTTAACATTATCTTGGATCTAAATCCAGCCTCTTGCCTGCATTGCGTCCCTAACCCTCTCCACAGCGGTTATCACGGCTGCATCCCTCATAGTAGCATTTGATCCTAGGGCTGTGAATTTATTCATGGTTCTCTTAAAATTATTCACCAATATTCCNTCGAGNCGCATTCGCGTTTCATCCTCATTCCAGATGAACCATTGCAGATTCTCGACCCACTCCAGGTAACTCATGATGACTCCGCCGGCGTTAGCCAATATATCTGGTACTATTGTGACTCCCCTCTTTGACAGCATAGCCTCGGCTTCCGGCGTGGTTGGTCCATTTGCTCCCTCCACTATTAGCTTGGCCTTAATGTTTCCTGCATTGTGTTCAGTTATTGTGTTTTCCATGGCGCTAGGCATAAGAATGTCTGAATCAACTACTAGGGCATCCTGGGGCTGAAGCTTGCGGCCTCCCTCATACATAATTACCTTGCCTGTTTTATTCTTTACCTCAATCAGCCTCTCCACATCTAATCCATTGGGATCATGTACTGTGCCGGATGTATCTGCGACGGCCACTACCTTGGCACCCATTTTATTAGACCAATAAGCAGCCCATTGGCCGGTATTGCCGAAGCCATGAATGGAAACCCTCGCCCCACTTAAATCCCCCTTACCTAATTCCCGCCAGGCCTCTCTAGCCATAACCGCAACGCCAAATCCAGTAGCATACTCCCTCACCGGGTTGCCCCATAGC
>LOBW01000090.1 GCA_001516585.1 Thermocladium sp. ECH_B | reverse complement strand
GTAATGATGAAACGCGTCAGGCATTAATTATGATATTAATTCATGCTTGCCTTAATTCGCCTCAAGTCCTCCTCCATTTTTTTCCGCCTCTCCATGCCGGCCAAGTATTGTCGCCTCTCTCCATCGGTTTTCGGTTCATATGGAGGAACGGGTTCTGGTTCTCCGGTTTCACCTATGTGGACAAACGTGTAGTATGCCGTACACATGTGCCGCGAGCCTCCATACTTGTCCTCGGCTATTACGTTTAGCATGACCTCCACGGTGGATTTGCCGACGAATGTTACTCCAGCCCGTATATTAACCACATCGCCTATATATGCAGGGGAGTAAAATGCGACATCGCCTATTGAGCCCGTCACCACTGTTCCCCCCGCGTACTCGGCGGCAACAAGCGCCCCAATGTTGTCCAGCCAGGCCAATAATCTTCCGCCTGACAATATATTGCCGAGCAATGCATCATCGGGCCTAACCCATTGCCTCGACTCCACCCTGAATCTTAAGTCATGCGTTGGGTCCTCAACATCGTGTTCAGCAGTTCTCCTATTGCCGACAAGTAATTCCCTCTGTCTCCTTCTCTCCATTGCTGTGCTGAATTCGTTCTCTTCATCCGGTGCCGGAACTATCTTGGTTGGAACGTCCCTTGGCTTCCCGTAATCATTTATGGCGACGAAGGACATCGTTGACGTCACCACGACGCCGCTTGATCTCCCCCGCTTCTCTGACCTGACCCGGGTCTCCATCGATGATCTGCCCACGTAATCCACCCATGCGTCTATTGCAACTATGTCCCCCACCTTGACTGGTCTCAGGAAAAATAATTCATCCAGGTACGAAATAACGGATGGACCATTTGATAACTTAGAGGTAGCTATGGTGGCGGTCTCCACCATCCACTCCATCATTCTACCGCCGAAGAGGTTCCCAAGGTAATTAGCGTCAAATTGATTAACGACCCGGAGAGAATGAATCCTGGTGTCCTTAATGGCAACCATGATTGGGGAAATGCGGTCCAGATATTAAACTTTTATGTGGACAACATAGTTAAAACAAGCCCGTTTGCCTCGCTTCTAATGATTCGATTACTTATGCTTGATATAGATGGAACCCTCACGAGAAGCAGAGATGTTGATGAGTTGGAGCCCGAAGCATTAAGGGCAATACAATCCATTAAGGATAAGATAAGGATTGGAATAGCCACGGGCAATGCAATGATTGTGGCCAAATCCTTGGCTCGATATATAGGCATAGGCGCATTCGCTCCAATAATAGCCGAGAATGGATGCCTCTTATCTCTTAATGGGGAGGAGATACCCCTCTGTAGGCCTGGCATTAAGGAGCTTGGAGTGGAGTTGGCAAGGCGGCTTGGCCTTAAATTGAGCTACCAATTCAATTGCCGCTCCTTCGATGCCGCATTCGAAATAACGGGGAACGAGGATGAAATAATCGGGAAAATAAGGGCTGAGCTGCAGAGAATGCGCGTTGAGGCGGTGGTGGAGTCCAGCGGCTACGCCATTCACGTACTTCCGCCCGGCATAGATAAGTCCACCGCTATTATGGAGGTCTGTAGGCGATTAAGCATTCCGTGTGGGGACGTGGCTTATATTGGGGATGGACGCACCGATATTGGGGCCGTAAAGTTGGTTGGGTGGGGAGTGGCGGTGTCAAATGCTGTTCCAGAGCTGCGCGCTGCCGCTAGAATCATCACTAAGGCGCCAAGCGGCTTGGGAGTGGCCGAATTCATTCGTGATTATATATCTAGGTAGGGTTTAATATATACTTATCCCGCCTAATATGTTTAGTACGTGAAATTTATTTTCTACAATAGCAGTAATTTCCACTAAAAATGCTTAAATATATACCGCATGTAGAACCACACATGTCGGAAACCATTACAAAGGTGGAAATATCCACAACCGGCAAGGTAATTCAATCACCCTGTGGACCAATAATTCATGGGCTGGAGGACGTCCTGGTTAAGACCACATCAATAAGCGACATAGATGGGAAAAAAGGCATTTTATGGTATAGGGGTTACAATATAAATGATTTAGCCAAGTACTCCAACTTCGAGGAAGTAGCGTACCTAATATTTAATGGCCGCCTACCCACGAAGGCGGAGCTGGAGTCCTTTAAGTCAATGCTGGCCAAGGAGCGGGATCTCCCAGATGAAGTGATCAGCACAATAAGGGTCCTAGCGCCCCGGGCACACCCAATGCATGTCCTCGAGGCCGCCGTCGCTGGCTTAGCCGCATTTGATCCAGACATAAATGATAATAGCCAGGAAGCTAACTTTAGGAAGGCCGTTAGACTAACCGCTAAGCTTCCATCCATAATAGCGGCCCACTATAGATTCAGCAGGAAGCTCGAGTACATAAAGCCGAAGGAATCACTGTCTCACTCAGCCAACTTCCTCTATATGATGTTTGGAACCGAGCCCGACGCCACATCAACAAAGGCAATAGATCTATACCTGGTGCTCCATATAGATCATGAAGTCCCCGCCTCCACTTTCGGCACTTTAGTAGCCATATCGACCTGGACCGATTTATACTCAGCAATAGTGGCTGGAATAGCTACTCTAAAGGGTCCGCTCCACGGTGGGGCAAATGAGGCAGCCATGAAGCAGTACCTGGAAATCGGGAGCCCAGATAAGGCTAGGCCATACGTAGAGAAAATGCTTGGGGAAGGCAAGAGATTAATGGGCGTGGGGCACCGCGTCTATAAGGCTTATGATCCAAGGGCCAAGATATATAAGGAACTAGTGAAGGAATTAAGCCAATCAAAGGGCAACATGACGTACTACAATATAGCGAGCGAGGTGGAGGCCGTTGTGCTGGAGAAATTGGCCAGCAAGTATCTATATCCGAATATAGATTTCTGGAGCGGCATCGCCATGTACCTGCTGGGCATACCATACGAGTACTATACCCCAATATTCGCAATGAGCCGCGTGGTCGGCTGGTCTGCGCACGCCATGGAGTACCTCAACCAGCACAGGCTATTCAGGCCCAGGGCATGCTACGTGGGGCCACACGACGTGCCATACGTACCCATAGAAAAAAGGTAATTCAATTAGATAATAATTCCCCGCTTATCTATTTTTCAATCCTCAATCATTTCACATAATTGTTGGTTCTCATAATCCTGAAACGATGTGGCGCCGGGGCCGGGATTTGAACCCGGGCCCCCTTTCGGGGACGGACTTAGCAGGCCCGCGCCTTGGGCCAACTCGGCCACCCCGGCTCATGCGCCTATCTAATGAGGAGTTTTTTAGCTTTTCCTTCTCTTTATATCAATGAGAATGATAGTCCCCGCTCCTTTAGGGCGGGGAGGAGAACATAGATTAATGCATTACCCATGCATTCGGCACTTAATATCCGTTGATTTTATTATGATTGATGCCCCGGCCGGGATTTGAACCCGGGTTTCGGGCTGTCTGCGCCCAAAAGCTCGAGAGGCCCGCATACTTGACCAGGCTATACTACCGGGGCCTTGATACCGACGTACTTGCTGCCTTTTTAATTTTTACCGTTCCAATTCCCTCCATGATGCGTCGCTTCATGCATTTACTGGTAATCCATTAAAAAGGGTTTAATTAATTTATTATGCGATGAGCGCTTTAAGGGCTTTGGGAGTCATGATTCCCTTCCTCCTCTCCGCCTATAGCGTATTCTCGATAATATACGTGATTCCACAATTATCCAGTGCCTTGGGGGTCAGCGTATCGCTGATCAGTTTAGCCGTGACTCTATCATTCATCGGCGGCGCGTTGGGGGGTGTAGTGATTGGAGTAGTTGCGGATAGGTGGGGTCGGCGAATTGGGTTGGGGTTATCCATATTGATATTCGGCTTAGCCACGTTAATTACTTCCCTAATCACTAATATATGGGAGCTTTACTTGCTTTGGTTCCTCGTTGGTTTCGGCGTTAATTCAGAGAACGGGATTAGTTACGCTGTTATTGTGGAGGTGTGGCGAAGCAATCAAGGCTTGCTGGGCGGCATCATGCAGGGCTTATACCCGGTCGGCATGCTTCTGGATGCAGCCACATCTTTCCTAGTGAGGAGTTGGAGGCCATACATGGCTATAATTGGGGTAGTGAGTCTAATTGGTTCCCTATCGTCTCTCCTAGCTATACCTGAGACTCGGTTCCAATCGCTGAGAACTAGTTACTGGGAAATATTCTCGCCTCAATATAGATCAATAACGGCATTAGGCACTGTTCTAGTTGCATCGGCATTCATGTTCACTGTACCATTCATAAGCCTAGTCCCGACCTATATCCTAATTAGGGGCTTCAGGGGGATCACTTACGAGGCAACGCTAATTGCGCTATCCACGTTAATGGCCGTATCATTCGGTTTGGCTGGGTACATAATGGATAGGTGGGGCAGCTTCAAGACAACAATAACGCTCTCCACAATGGCTCTCGCCTCCTCTCTATTATTCTTAGTAATTAATTTAATGAATTGGGGCTTAATTATTGTGCCAATAGCGCTGGGCTACTTTGCATCATCATTCTTCGCCTACATGGGGATATTGATGGGGAGGCTATATCCACCACAGGTAAGGGCAACTGGAACAAACTTCACCTTCCTGTTGGGGCGCATAATGGCCGGGGTAGGCGTTGCCTTGGCTGCCTCCATATCAAGCAACTTGGGGATAGGCATGTCATTTCTGATGCTGGCCTCATCCATTGCTGCAATAGCCTCATCAGTGCCTCTCCTTAGGGGGCGTTAAATAATGTTTAAAAACTGGAATTGCCATTACTGGCCTCCTCCCCGGCCCTAAAGGGCGAGATTTGTCGTTTGCTTTATCACAACGCATTAAAGGAATGAGCGGCCATACCAGGTGGCTTAATACCGATCATCAAGGCGGCGCTGGGCAAGTGCCGCATGGCGCCACTCCCTTATTATAATAGCTGCTATAAGATATCTTAGCTATTGTATTAACAGTCCAGCCATTCTGCATAGCCCACCAAGCCTCTAACGTGCTTGCGCATGATAACAATTCATAGTATGAGCCACTTGCATAATTCCAAGCATAAAATCCATGCACATAGTATGGCGAGTGATCATTGGTATTAGTGTTGGCGCAATTATCAGCCCATAGAACGAAGGTTCTATATATATCGTTGGCGTAGGTTAATTCAACCCATTGACCATACTCGCCGATAAAATCACCGAATGCGGACTGCGAGGCAAGCAATACTCCGGCGATGTGGAAGTCCTCGGTATAATTAACATACCCTCCAAAGAATGTGGCGTCGGGGAAGTACATCTTCAAGATTGGGCTGGTTAAGTTAAATAGTTTGTACTCAATAATATCAACGATGTATTCATCGCTGCCCATCGCTGCCCTCTTCTCAGTAATTGATTCATTGAATAAAATCTCCCTCAATCCATCATCCACTTCAGCCATATTGCCACGTACAAACACTCCAACATACCCCTCTCCATTACCGGTCTTTACAGCAAAGAGAGCATAGTAGTAGCTGCTATTTCTAATTAATACTGCTAAGGTATAGTTAGTTACGCCGTGTTTCGCCAAGGTGGAATATATAATGTTTAGGTTCGATGGAATGCCGGTCGTCTCATTATATGGTGGAGTCGTCATATTAATAATCCATATTGAACTTGATGTAGTCGTCGTAATGTATGAATCCCTATAGAAAACATATGCAAGGCTTGATGAACCCAAGAATAGAAAAGCGATCAATAGGATACCTATGCCAAGACCAATGAGTACTCCAAGTCTCTTAGCCATAATATTAAATAGATCTAGGTAGTATATATCTTTTTGTATATAGTCATGGGACNGCGGATTCGGGTTCCAAGAGGTCCTGTCTATGAGATTAGTGGCTACTGGCTTCTTCATTATTTAAGTTCCATAAGTTTGAGAGCTGGAATTTAGTACTGGGTTTAACTTATCAATCAGACATTTCTTAAGCCTAATCCTCAGGGGATTCTTTCTATTGTTATGATCAATTAATTTATCACATATCAATACGAGTATAGATAGGCTGTTAATTCTTCTCATTAGTAGATCCCTAATCAATCGCTCCCTCTCAATAATACTTAGCCCCTTCTCGTGGTGCGCCTCCCTGTATAAATCATCTAGATAATATATTAGAAACCTGACCACGGCCTCGGAGCCACCAATATGCGCCTTGCAATGCTCATGACCAACTCTACGGCCTATATTATTGGACTCACCAACATAATAAATTGTTGAATCATCGAGGAAAACATAAATGCCAGATCGATTCTCGGCATCATTTATTCGTTTACAATTCAGTTTTTCAAATATGCATTCATCAATTGAAATATTAACTTCCTCTAAGCATTCTTTAAAGGTATTTCCAATATCCATTAGTTAAATATATAATATATTATTTAAAATGCTATCAGATTAGTCGCTTATAATAAACAATAGACCTAATCCATTTATGGCAAAGAGGAGACCAGTAGCTAGATAGCTAATTTATGTAGATAGGGACAATCTAACGTTGCTCAACGGTAATATGACATATAACGCGACTGGGTGTGATGGGAAAAGCAGATTCACAATAATATTAACAGTATAGTTCCCTTGCCGTCATTGCTGACATGTACCTAATAGATTTAAGTCATTTAAATCTGAAACATAATGCCATCATGAAGAGCATGGATAAATCAAGTCACATGCATTAAAATGGTGGGGAGAATCACAGCCTTGCCTTCTCTTACCGATAATATTAATTGAATTATTGCTTAACGCTTTAAAATGATTAATGCATTGCCCGCAAGTGTATGGACTAAGCAGTAGACAATGGGTGCAGGTATTGGCGGCTTGGTCCGG
>LOBW01000089.1 GCA_001516585.1 Thermocladium sp. ECH_B | reverse complement strand
AAGATGGTTCTAGGATGGGATTTTATGAAACGGTATGATGTGGTATTAATAGGCAGGGCAGGCATTGACCTGTATTCCGACGACCTAGGCGCACCTCTAGACCAAGCGCGTCATTTCATGAAGTACGTAGGTGGTACGACAGCCAATACCGCCGTAGGATGTGTCAGGTATGGAATGAAGGTTGCACTATTAACTAAGGTTAGTAAAGATCCATTGGGTAAGTTTATAAAGGATTATCTATCTAGAAATGGCGTTGATACTTCATATATAAAAGAGGATCCAGAGGCATTTGTTGGAATAGCGCTTGCTGCAATATTCCTGGGCAAGGATCCAGAGTTCATATTTTATAGACCCCCAGGACTCACTGCAGATCTTAGGATAACTAAGGATGATATACCTGTAGATGTTATTAGAGATAGTAAGGTACTTGAGGTTACAGGAACGGGATTAACCGAAACCCCTTCCTACGAGACTAACCTATATGCGGTAAATATTGCTAAGGCAAATAATACGGAGGTATTATTTAACTTAGATTGGAGGGAGAGTTTATGGAGGTCTGTGAAAAGTGATGAGAGAATTCAACGCTATTTATCCATAATTAAACATGCCGATATAATAGTTGGCGGTGTTCCTGAGTGGCTAGCCGCTACTGGCGCCTCGAATATAGATGAGGCTATTGATTACGTTAGGCGAGTTAATAAATCCATGAAGGGTATGATAATAACGAGGGGGAGTGAGGATGTTACCGCTTATTGGGGCGGCCAGGTAATAAATGTTCCCGCATTTCGCGTGAACATCCTAAAAACGCTAGGTGCTGGCGATGCATTTTTAGCGGCATTTCTTTATGGCTATTTATATTTAATGCCTAGTGGATGGTCTATGAAGGACGTACTACGTTTTGCCAATGCCGCAGCGGCGATTGTAGTCACGAGACATTCATGCTCAGAAGCTATGCCTACATTTGATGAAGTCATGATGTTCATTAAAAATTATGACAAAAAGGTATAAGTTAGTGAGTGCATTAAGGTAAAGCTTAAAAAATAATTTGATTTCTCATATAAGGGGTTAAATGGTTGAATATACAGGGGCGGAATTAATAGCTAGGTTCCTTATGGAGAAAAAGATAAAATACGTATTTGGAATTGTTGGGCATGGAAATGCCGCAATAGTTAATGCGATAAAGGATGTAGAGCCTGATGCGGTGTTCGTGCCTGTTAAGCATGAGCAGTGGGGCGGTCACATGGCTGATGGGTATTTTAGGGCGAATAGGAGGGACCCTGCCGTAGTCACGACATCGGTAGGACCTGGCGCAACCAATCTGGCTACGGCATTAGCTACGGCTTTCGTTGATTCATCAACATTCATAGCCATAACAGGTCAAATTCAGACGTACTTATTTGGTATGGGTATTTTTCAAGAAATAGAGAGGCATCATTGGGTTGATTATGTTAATTTCATGAGGCATGTTACGAAAAGGGCGTGGTTAATATCTAATATAAGGCAATTACCGAGGGTTTTAGTGAATGCGTATAAGGAGGCTGTTTCTGGAAGGCTTGGCCCTGTACTTATTGACTTACCTATGGATGTGCAAGTGGCTAAGATAGATAGTGATATACTAAAGGTAGAGAAGTACGTACCTATGGGTAGGGTTTATCCTGACCATGAAATGATTAGAAAGGCGGCAGAATTATTGTTGAATGCTGAAAGACCATTAATTCTTGTTGGGGGTGGTGCCACGATGTCCGGCGCAACTGAGGAGCTTATTAAGGTTGCTGAATTCTTGGACGCGCCTGTGGTTACTACATTCAGGGGCGAGGCTAAGGGCGCATTTCCTGAAGATCATGAGTTATATGCATTCTCAATAGGTAATATTGGTAGCCTTGTTGGTAACGAACTCGCTAAAAATGCCGACGTTATATTGGCTGTGGGGGTTACATTTAGTGATGAGACCACAAGCTCCTATAGACCTGGTGTAACATTAAATATACCCCTCACGAAACTTATACAAATAGATATTGATCCCCATGAGATAGGAAAGAATTACCCAGTTGAGGTAGGTATTGTGGCTGATGCGAAAGCTGCCTTAGAGGAACTATATAAGGTCCTTGTGCAATTAGGCAAAAGGAGAGAAAATACTGTATGGCATCAAAGAATGAGGGAGTTAAAGGATGAGTTCATACGGCAGATCGAGGACTTAAGGACGAAGGCTCCTATGGGAATACCCAATATTGTTAAATTAACCCGTGAAATATTGCCTAAGGATGCGATCATAACCCTGAGCGCTGGTTTGCCTCAGGAAATATTCTCGCAGCAATGGATAGCCTATTACCCACTAACTTTCATAAGTTCTGGAGGTTTTTCAACAATGGGTTTTGCGCTACCGGCAGCCATTGGTGCCAAGTTAGCTAGGCCTGATAAGGTGGTGGTTGCAGTAGAGGGTGATGGATCATTCCTCATGAATAATGTTGAGTTATCAACCTCCGTACAAATGGATATACCGATCATTGTAATAGTCTTAAATAACTTCGGGTGGATTTCGATAAGGGATCTCCAAATTAGACGCTTTGCTGAAAGGATATATGGAACTGCGTTTTTAAAGGATAAGAAACGTTATATAATAGACTTTGAGAAAATAGTACGTGCATATGGTGCTGAGTACCTAAGGGCGGAAGATCCAACATCATATCAAGACGCGTTAAGAAAGGCCCTTAAGAATAATGTTACTACCGTAATAGAAGTTCTCGTGGAGACAAAGTTCCCATATAGTGGTACAATAGCATATGGCTATTGGGATATACCATCACCTTACGTACATGATTAGCGGGAGAAATTTAAATAGGTGAATTTTGTATTGCTCAGTATGGCTAAGGAAACTATTAATTTAGGAGTAATAGGCGTGGGAGGTATTGGGAGAGTTCACGCATATAATATTGCCTTTAAGGTGAAAAACGTTCAATTAGTGGCCATAGCTGATGTAAATCGTGATGCTGCCCTTAATTTTGTTAAGGAGTATAAACTTAACAATGTGGTTATATATGATGATTATCGTAAGTTATTAGGGAATGGGAGTATCGATGGTGTAGTAATAGCAACACCAACATTTACTAAAAAGGATGTAGTAATAGCTGCAGCAGATGCAGGTAAACATATATTTGTCGAGAAGCCGTTAGCCCTTAACCTTAATGATGCTGATGAGATGATAAGGCATGTTGAGAAACAGAGGGTTAAGGTACTAGCTGGTTATCAGAGGAGATATGATAGGGCTTATGCTTTGGCTAGAGAGGCAATTTCACAGGGCAAAATAGGCACAGTATTAATTATAAAGTCGTGGACCAGAGACCCACCGCTAATACCCCAGGGTTGGGCTGCTGATCCTAAATTAAGTGGCGGTCGTTTAGTTGATAGCTTAACGCATGACTTCGATGCAATTAGGTATCTAGCGGGCCTTGAGATATCTACAGTATACGCTGAGGGCTCTACCCTTATGTACGATAAATTTAAGGAATTAGGTGATTACGACCATATGCTAGTTTTACTGAGAATGACCAATGACGCGCTTGGTTTAGTGGAGTATTCAGGATATACGCCATACGGTTATGATACTGGTGTTGAGATTCACGGTTCTAAAGGCAAAATAATAATTGGTATGGGTTTAAGATCATCCTTAATAGTTATACAAGGTGCTAATTACGTGTATGATGCACCAACGAATTGGGTCGAGAGGTATGAGGATGCTTATTTAAATGTGTTACTAGATTTTGTTGATTCGATATTAAATGATGGAGAGCCTAGGTGTACCATATACGATGGTCGTAAGGCGCTTGAGGTGGCTTTAGCGGCGTGGAAATCAATCAGGGAAAAGAAGCCCGTCAATTTACCTTTAATGATTTAAGGTGATTTTATATGAAAATAGCCGTTACCACAATAGCGTGGGGTAAATCAAAGAGTATATCGACTTTCATGAACGTTATAAATTCGATTAAGAAATTTAACTATGATGGTGCTGGTATAGAGACACGGTTACTTCCTAAGGAGTTGCTGAAAGATCCTGCTAAGTTAAAATCCATACTTAGCGAGGTTGGGTTGGAAAATGCCGGTGCATACTCAAGAATGGATATTAGTGATATAAGATGGGCTATAGAATCGGCCACGCCAGTGTTATGGATAGTACCTAGATTTAAGGATTGTAATGAGGCGTTATCTAGATTAAGGGATTTTGCGGATGAAGCTATTTCCAACAATGTAATTCCAGCACTCCATAATCACCTACGTACATGCTTCGAAACGGAAGATCAAGTAATCAACGCGCTTAATAAGGTTGATTCATTATCCATATGCTTAGATACTGCGCATGCTACAGCCGCTAATTTTAATATTATTAAATTCATAGAGAATTATCACGATAGAATAGCTCTTGTTCATATTAAGGATTTAAGGGCTTTACTGCCTAAGAGTAAGGTTAGATTTAGGAGGGATTTTGTGAATGTGGGTAAGGGCATTATTAACTTTGAGAAGATAATACGTGCCTTATATGAAAGTGATTATAAGGGTTATTTAATGCTTGAAATAGAGGCTCTAAGCAGTGATCCATTTAATGAGGTTATGCAGGGCTATATTATAATTAAGGCCTATTTAGATAAAGTAACGAGGGGCGTATAATGAGGGGTGGAATTAAAATTGAACAATATAGTAGATAATATATATTATGAAGTAGTGAGGTTACGTAAGAATATAGATGAAATTGACATATATGGTTACTTAAAAAGTAGAAAGAAACCATCACGTAAAAGGTTGTATCAAAGAGGTGTGTTAATACTTGCTGCGGATCATACGGCAAGGATGAATACTGAGGTTGGTAATAATCCATACGCGTTATTAAACCGTAAGGAGTTGTTATCAAGAATAGTTAGGTTATTAATGACTGAGTACGTGGATGGAGTATTAGTTATTCCAGACGTACTTGATGAGGTATTGATGGCGAATTACATACTTATGGAGAGATTCGGAATTTCATTGATTGATGATAAGTTCATAATTGCGTCGATTAATCGGGGTGGTTTAAAGGGTTCGGTTTTCGAACTTGACGATAAAGTGACTGCATACACGCCTGAGGATGCGAAAAGATTAGGTCTTGATGCGGCTAAGGTTCTTCTTCAACTTGATAAAGATAATTATTACACATCTAATACGCTCACTTATACAACTGAAGTTGTTAGAAAGACTTTGGATTTAGATATTCCGTTATTTATAGAGGTATTTCCAGTTAAAAGGGTTAATAATGAGTATAAATTTACAGGAGATCCTTATGAGCTTGCCTCAGCAATAAATGTAGTCACTGCGCTTGGATATTCAAATGTTAATAAGCTCCTTAAGGTTCCCTATGTTCATGATTTTAAAATAGTTGCAGAATCAACAACATTACCCATTTATTTACTGGGGGGCGGGTCTGGTAAGGCTAAGGATTTTGTACATCAATTAAATGAGGCAATGAATGCAGGTGATAATGTGGTTGGCGCCGTAATCGGTAGGAATATACTATTCCCCATAGATATTAATCCAATAGAGGCAGTAAAGTTAATGAAAAATAGCATATAATGTATTGTGAGCAACGCTTAAAAAATAGCGAATATATAATATTCTATGACCTTGTTAATTGCGGAAAATATTTGGAAGTCTTATGGCCCAGTTATTGCGTTAAAGGGCGTCTCGCTAAAAATGGATTATAATGAATTAGTAGGACTTGCTGGTGACAATGGAGCCGGTAAATCAACGTTTATAAAAATATTGGCTGGGTATTTAAGGCCTGATAAAGGGGCTATATATTTTGATGGTAAAAAAGTTAATTTTAAGTCGCCAATGGATGCTAGAGAAATGGGGATGGAGGTTGTTTACCAGGATTTAGCCCTTGTGCCCCAATTACCTGTGTATCGAAACATATTTTTAGGTTTTGAGAAAAAGAAGGGCATACTTCTTGACAAGAAGGCTATGAAAAACGAGAGCAGGAGAATGCTAAAGGAATTTGGAATTGATATAGATGTAAATAAGTTAGCTAGCGAGTTATCAGGTGGGCAAAGGCAGATGATAGCCATAGTTAGGGCTTTGATGTTTAACGCTAACCTCTTATTGCTTGATGAACCAACGGCGGCGCTATCAGTATATGAGGCAAACCAAGTTTTGAACTTTGTAAAATCAATTGTTAGTGATAAGTTGAGAAAAGTTTCGGCAATAATAGTCGGTCACAATATACACCATGTATATTCAGCAGCTACGCGGATCGTGATTATGGATAAGGGGCAGATAGTCCTTGACGTGCCCGCAGAAAGTACGAGTCCTCAAGAAATTGAAAGTCAAATAATGGAATTGGTAAGGCGATATTATGAATAATGAGGTTAACGTTATAGTTATCGGAGCAGGTAGAATGGGAACAATTCATGCAAAAAGTTTAGCCTTGCTGAGAAATGTTAATTTATTAGGTATTGTGGATCCAGATAAGGAAAGAGGATTATCACTTGCTAACGAGATTAAAATAAACTATTTTCCTTCAATTGATGATGCTTTATCACATATTAGAAGCAAAGTTGAGGCATTGATCATCGCTGTTCCTGTTCTTCAACATTTCGAAGTAATTAAAAAAATCGCAGATTTAGAAGTGCCAATTTTCTTGGAAAAGCCTATTGCACCTAACCTAAAAGATACTCTCGATTTAGTTAAATTGGTTATGCAAAGGAACATAAAAATACAAATAGGCTTCATGAGGAGGTATGATGCAACATTCCAGAAAATTAAGGAGTATGTAAGTCGCATAGGTAAAGTTCGCGTGTTGAAGTTGATAACAAGAGATTTAGGTTCAAGTTTAGTCGGTATTGGCATGCTTTATCCAGGCTCTATACTTT
>LOBW01000088.1 GCA_001516585.1 Thermocladium sp. ECH_B | reverse complement strand
CTTGTCTGCCCATTCCTGCATGTGACCTGGGCATCAATCCTGTATTCACCAGGCACTAAACCATCCTGAAGCCTAGCCGTGTACCCAAGCATGAAGACGTCACGCTTAGCAATCCAAGCAATTATTGGCCCACACTGGTTTGGCGCAGGGCCACTGTTTGATTGAGAAGCATGCCTTACCGCTTTGGAGGGGCATCATGATTATGTTCACGTACCTAACATCGTTTGGCCTAATCGTCACACCCTTTACCCAACCAGCCCATAAGACGTCTTGCCAATCCACATATTCATCACTCGGCGCGTGACAGTTGACAGGGCAGTTAGGCCACTTAACAAACCTAACCTTAAATACACAATCATAAGCAACCCCAGGCCCAAGATTCCTGACCCTAAGTCCCAGGTAGCCGATTTCCTGAGTAAGCATTTGCTGTTGGGTTTGCTGGGTTAGGCATGTACATAATAGCGGTGGATTAAACGTAGTAAATATGGGCTTCCTAACCATGTCCTCTTTAGGAACCTCAATAATTAGCCGCAATGCAGATGCCCAGTATCTAACTAGGCCATATGTACCATTCGCCAACAATGCGAGTGCCGAACCAGCAATAGGCCCAAACACCACGTAGAGGTACTGCGGCGCGGCTCTCGTAAGCCAATAGAGGGGCACCGCAATTGCAATTATGCCAGTAATGACCATGATTAAGGAACCGTACAGTAAGGCCCTACGTTCCCGATCAGCAAACGCCTCCTCACGAGACGCATCAACACCCACTGAAAGGGGCAAAAACAATAATTTAAGGATTAAGGTCGAAACCTTATTAAGTGGCTCTGAATATTATCGGCTCAGTAACGCCGTTGGTTTACGCCTATGAGAAGGGGTGTAGGGTAGGCGGCGAATGGGTGCTCTTATTCACGCTTTATGCCTCAATCGTTATTGGTAGCCTGATTATCGACATAACCACCGCACTATCTCTTTGGTCAATACCTCGGCTAAAGCCGGTGGCATGCATGATCTCCGTAACGATTGGCGTCTACGGGCCAATAGATGGACTAGTAATCGCGCCACTGCTGGGGTCACTGGCTGGATACATTGTAATAAGTAAGTCCTCGAAGCCCTAACCCTCATGGGTCCTGACCCCCTTGGTCCCCTCCTTGATTGCCCCTCAATAGTTGCATGTATTCAATTACTGTTGTTATCAGTGTTAGGTAAATCATGAGACTTATTGTGATTGCAAGAGTTATCGGTGCGATAAACACTATGGAGATTGTTGGCGGGAGTATTATCGATACTATAATTAGGGTTATTGCAATGGAGAACCACGTCAATGAGTGAAACCTAACACCATGAACTACACGTAGAACTTCGGCATTGATCGCATCCCTACTAATGAGAAAGGAACCGAGAGAGAAAATCACCGTGATCACCACGCCGAGGATACCCAAGGCAACATCCACAGAAGTCCCAAGTGCAGTCGATACCTCCTTAATGAATGATGATATTGCATGCATTAATTCATTGAGTGATGGACTTGGACCCATTATTAGCCACAGTGCCAAGCCGCCACTCATTATTATCAAAAAATACATTACTATTAAGGTGATTATGAGAGACCGCGAATAAAGCCTATCCAACACCTCGATAGCCTTACCACTGAAATGCTTTGTTAGGCACTGGGAGTACTGAGGTACCTCAGCTCTTTCAAATGATATCTTGCCATCGAGCTCCTTAACGAGCATAGGCAGTATGTCGGTCAAGCTCTTAAAACCCGTAATGAACACTGTGAAAAACGCGATGATGAAAATAATGATCAGGATTCCGAACGTAATAAACACCACGTAATAATTACTTACCTTAAAACTTACAAACACCGTTATGACTAATCCTACGCAGGCTGACGTCAATAATATCCTCGCACCCATAGCGCTTTTACCACATATAAACCTCATGAGGCAACACCAGGATTCGCACCATGCCTTCAAATCCTGCACAACCCTCCTCATCAATATGCAATACCCACTGGAGTATTTAAGCCAATCCCATAGCTTAAACGAGCCTGTGGTAGAGCTTGAGTATCGCCAACCTGAGCTGCTCATTATCAATGTTACAATTACTGCTGTATGTATCATATACTTCACGGAATAAATCCCCTATTTGATTCGGTAACTGCTTCCACCCAACACACGCTAAAGCCCTAACAGATTCGGCATCATCCTCAATCAACCCGTAAATCATCAATGCAAACCTGGCATATGGCGTGCTTGGTAGGTAAGTTAGGATGAGACTTTTCGCCTTTAAATTACTTAAGAGTTGCCCTAGTTCTTTATTCTCACTACTTTGACGGTCTTTATCGCTCTTTAACTCATTCAAAGCCTCAATATCGCCGGACGCAGCCTCAACAATTCTTTTACAAAGATTATTCTCGTTACACTCATTTAAGGCTTCATCCTTACTCTTATATACGCCGAATAAGAACTTTACAGCCGGCGCATAATACTTATCAATATGAATATAGCTGTAATCACTAGGGATAGGGACGTATATTCTACGTTTTTCGAGAATCTCGATTAATTCCTTCGTTTCAATCTTAATTTCCTCAATCTTGAACAACCTCAGCATGAGCTTGGTTAATACGTTGCTCTCTATTTCCTGTTCAAGGGTTTCCTTATTCTCCTCGAATAGTTCCGATACCCTCTTCTGTTCATTTATTGTCGCTAGATAAACTAGGTAGCTGTTTAGGATGCCGGTCACAATGCCAAAGTACGGCGCCCTAGAACCAAGCTTATTCCTGATCTCGTTCCACAAGCTCTCTAGCTCTTTAGCAACACTCTTATACTCATCGAGGCTCTTAACCCCAAGGATCTTGGTACGGATGCACCAATAACGATCAATGAAACCCTCATCACCATCCTCCTTGAACTCCTTAAGCACGTCCATAACCACGTCCTCACCGCCTAATCTCGCAATCTCGTCGGACCTAACTAAGGCATCGAGCTTATCCTTAACGACGGACATTTTGAACCCAAGAGGCTCCCTCAAACCCTCGCCGTGAATCGTGATTTCGAATTCATACTTGGTGCTGTCGTCGAGCAGTAGGCATGCCCTGTAGGTTCTTTTCACTGGATCGTCTGGGCCGAGTCCTCCGTATTCGCTGTACACCTTAATCACGTATGTATCGCTCCACCTATACTCGTAATCGAAAATCAATAGCCTACTCCTCTGGCCCGGGCTTATCGAGGTTATGTGCGCATAATTCGCATTTACCACTTGATTATCCGTCTTAAAGGTCGACCAATACATGGTCTCGGGCAAGCCCCAGGCCAGTGCCTCACCAATAACATGCGGGTTAGCTTCATTAACAAGCATACTTCTATCTTTGCATGCATCCTTTACTAGGAGACCCTTCAGGCTTTGCTCGCGGTTGCTCCCCCTAACCACGGCTATACTCGCAATACCCTTAGCATCCCTAACAACAACCCTACCCCTATTCTCAACAAGCGCGGATATGCGACCACTACGGCAATCATCACCCCAACACTCAACATCAAGCTCGTGACTGAGGGTTGTGGTTGATGAGAGGTAATTCGTGGCGCTGTATAGGCCTGTTGTGAGTATTGAGAGTCCGGTGCCGAGTATTGGGCCGGCTACCGTGTAAGGGATGATCCTGAGCCATAAAGGGACTATTGTGACGAGTACAAACGCCCCACTGTAAACGAGTGGGTGCTTAATTACGTACTTCACATCACTTAACTTACTCGATCCCTTAGGTTTCGCAGTATTGATATTGCCGGGTTTCATGGTTGTTGGCTCTTCATGTTTTCCTGCATGCTCTTCATAAGCATGTATATCGTGGTTATCACGAACTCCACATCAGCCCTCTTAATGAGCCTAGACCTACCAGCATGAGACCCAACATTGGTTAATGCCCAAAGCCCACGGAATATATTATCCATCCCTCTGACTAAGTCACTATCAGGGCTGGCACCGTATACCTTTGCGAAGTCAATCTCCCCCTTTACATCGACGAAACCCAAATCCTTGGCGTAGCTCTTCAACTCCTCCAACGCCTTTCTGGCGGCATTCAAAGCCTCCTCATAATTCGCACTCATAAGAACCCACGCCCTATCAAGGTGCTCAATAGCCGCCTTAGCATGTTCATTCGCCACACCGGTTATTGCCGGAACCTCGATAACCCTGACATGCTTGAAGCCTAGTTTGGATAGCACGTCAAGCCACGTGTCGCGGTCAGTCTCAATAATTGAGCCATTGCTTCTTGGATCCATTAGAGGTATATAGCACCTTATTAGGTATAGTTGTTGTGGTTGTGGTGCTAATGATGATAATGTTTGTGCGCAAGGTCCTATGGGTATGTAGTTTTGAGATGGGGTAAGTGACTGTTGCGGTACGCATGCTATGAACTGTGTAGAGAGTTTTACTGTGAATCGCGGATTTTCACCAGCCCTTAATTTCTCAATGAATTCAATGTCATCATGCCTTAGGTCCAGGTAAATTCTCGTTGCAGTATATTCCTTAGGAGGTATTTGAACAAGCATCAAGGATCTAGCCTGGCCTAGGTAATACATCCTCGGGCTTTGCCTACTACCAGTAAAAACACTGCCATCAATACCTAATACGTAAGCCACGTATTGAGCAGGATTGTGCAACCTAATTTCAAAGACAAGCCTCAACCCCTCATAATCCTCCCCGTAATCCTTCGGAACACCCAACCCAACAAACTCGGCGGCAAGCATTACATGGATTCACAACCAGGGTAAATAAATATACAATTACCATAAATCACAGGATTTATGAGCATGCGAATTGCAACCAATTTAACAGAACCGTTGGTTTATACTCACAGGAGGGGATTGAGGATAAATTGAGGGTTAAGTAGTTACTGCACTTCCCTATTCACATTGCATTCCTCAATGTTATTTAGGCCACAATCTTAGATGTAGCCATAGCAACATTACTAAAACTAACGGCCGGGTGCAGGCTCAACCATCGCTTAGGCCAATACCAAGGGCGATGCCTAAAACAAGCCCCGTTGCGAATGCACTTATGCCAGCCATGAATACCATATATAAGAATACAACGTACAATCCACTCACAGCAATAATTAACCCAACATACACCGCCTAGGAATTCCGCATCCTAACCAAGCACCACTGAAGCCTAAGGCATAAGAGATTCAAGTAATGGCACCTAAAACATGCACCTAGGGTATGCTGTGTATGATTAAGGGTGTTTTAAACATTAACATTGCTATACTTAAAAAGTGCTTGGTAATACTGCTCCATTCATGGAGAAGAGGTGCATTGTGATTGGTGCTAGTTTGAACATTGCCCCTGCGAGGTTGGCCTTAATCAATACTGAGGTTAATGATGGTGATGTAATAATCCTCACTGGGCTTAGTGGCGATGCCTTGAATGCCTTGGAGGGGTTTGTGAGGCAGGTTTACCAGGACTTAGAGGTCAAGGTTGAGTCATTCGTCATTAATCCCAGGGCAAGCCTAATTGATGCTGTGATTGACTTAAGGTCGTTTATCGAGGATTGCGCACCGTGTAGTTTTACCATTGGTATTGCTGGTGACAGGTGGGTCACAACAATACTGAGCTTCCTAGCAATGACACTGGCTACTGTTGGTGGTTTTGTTAATGTTAGCGTTGATAGGGTCTTCGTCATGCTGGATGATAAGGGTGAGCCAGTTAACTGGCCAATCGTGCCTAGGCTCATCGACTTGAGCCTAGTTGAGTTTAGGGTCCTAAGGCTTTATCTGCAGTGGCTACAGCCTAGCAAAAGAGATAGTGAAGGGTTATGCATCAAAATTTAATGAGCCAATATCCCTACCAGCCATCGAGAGAATACTAGCCAAACTAAGGGCTAAGGGCCTCATTGACAGTAAACCAGTCGGCAAAGCACTGGTTTATGAGGTGGCCCAACTAGGCAGGTTGATTGCTTGTGGTTAGTGTGTCGTATTGGGGTTGCTGGAGGTGTAGGTTATGATAAGTACATTAGCCCGCTATACCTTTAAAGTACCAGGGAGTATTAGTGGTTTAGTGCCTGGTCAACGGGACTCCACTGTGGATTTAGAGGAGGCTAAGAGGGTCATTCAAAGGCTTAGCCCCAATGGTCTTTGCTTGGGTGGGTTGCTTGATTTGAGGGGTACGGCGCCTGATGCTGCTCGTGGGGTCATTGGTGCAGTTACTGATGCACTCCTCGGTGGTGGTGTATTTGTGAGGATTGTCAGTGCTGGCATTGAGGCGCTAGCCGGTAAGTCACTTAAGCAGTTACTGGTGAGGTGGGGTGTTGTTAAGAATGAGGCTGTTGAGTGTATTAAGGACATTGTTAATTCGGCTAGGGAGGCGAGTAGATACATTGATGATGAGGGGCTTAGGGGTGTTGTTGAGGATGTTGCCAGCAAGTGGGGTTGGGACGTTGACACTTTCAAGGGCTTCGTGAAGACAGTTGCAGGCAAATCCGTGACTGAGGATGAGGTTAGGAGGATGATTGAGGAGGCGCTAAAGAGGATTGAGGAGGAGTTAAACAAGGTTAAGGCTGAGGTGGAGGGGTTACTGGTTGATGCAAAGGTCTTCTTCATTGATGGGGTTGAGGATGGTTTACTCTACGGCAATTTCACAGTTAAGGATGGTGTCCCAAGGATTAAGACTCAGCTGGGCACCGCTAAAAACGAGCTAGTGACTGACCTTGTCGATGCCAGTAGGTTCCGTGAGGTTGCTGAGGGCGCTCTCAACAGGTTGGTTAAGGATGATAGGGTTGTGCTTGTTGGTCCTAGGGGGATTGGCAAGTCGACGTTAGCCACGTACGTGGCTTGGCGTTCACTCCTCGGTGGTTTAGGTAAAGTGGTCCTTGATAAGCCTATGGATGCCGTGATACGTGTTGACTCGTTAAACCCTGGAGATGC
>LOBW01000087.1 GCA_001516585.1 Thermocladium sp. ECH_B | reverse complement strand
AGTGCTCATTACTTGAGTATGGGTGATTCCACTTATAAAGATTCTGAAGGGGTGGGAGGATAATTTCTTTCTCGTTATTTGGGCGGAGGCAGGTACTCATCCTCCTTGCTGGCCTGCTCCTTTATCCTGGTGAGCACGTTGGGTTTTAGCACTTCCTCTATTGCTTGGGTTCCGGTTCCGCTTCTTATTATTGATTCGAATAATTCCTTCTTGAACGCTATTGGTACTTCCTCTATGAATCCGCGCGCATCTATTCTGGCTCTTGGGAATTCCCCTAGTATTCTCTTGGCTAATTCATCTGGTACCTCCACCTCTATCACTTTTAGGTAGCCGCCGTATAGGTCCTTCACCTTATTCTCTAGGTTGGTTCCCCTTATTCTATTCATTCTTGACTTATCCAGCACCACGGCTATTTTGTACGTCATTTGTTGCTCACCTCCATGGGCTCTAGATCCACCTCTAGTTCATTTTCTTTCAGCTCTAGATATCTTTTATTGACAAATGGGTAATTAAATTGACGCCACCACTTAACTATCACTTCATAGACCTCCGGCCTAAATATTATGGTGGGGGGCTCAATGCCCTCCGCTATTAATCCACGCACGAAGCTACCGCTGAACCTCTCCGCCTTATCCCTATGCCCACAGGACTCGCTGTAGGCTATTTCACCGCAGACCGGACAGTACCAGAACTCTTGAATATTAACTGGCCGAATCTTAAGCCCCTTATCCAAATCATAGGGCGGAGCGGGAAGCCCATAACTCGGTATTCCCCTGCTCCACAGCAACTGCGTAGCGTATGGATCATAGTAATCCCCCACAGCAGCATGATCCCTCCCAAACATGTGATGCGTGCAGCCCATGTTTTGCCTAATTATTCCGTGAAGAAGCGATTCAAGGGGGTTCCCATACCTCATGTCCCAGAGAGTCATCGTTACTAAGTGCCTCGTTGGCTTTATGTAGCCGAACTTATTGACCGCTTCATGCCCCTCAAGTATTGCCTCATCCACGAAGTCCCCCAGTCTCTTTGCCCCTATTATGGCATTAACCAGTATCCCGTTGCATGGCTCAATATCGCCCAGGAATGCTGCCTCCTTCATCAAGTGCTCATGCCCAGTGTGAGGCACGTTCCTCGTCTGGTGAGCGATCACCGTTCTCCATCCCCTCTTTATGAATTCCTGCCTAGACCTGTTTGGCGGGTACCAGAACCTATCGTACGGTGAGCGTAGCCGCGGTTCATTTATTATATGCACCTTACCCCCTATAGCGGTTCCAGTCATGTTGGCATAAATGCTCCAACCNGGGTGTTTCTCATCGAATTGCTTCTTAACTACCTCGGGATTCTTATCCGGCGTCCCAAAGGTCCTATTGGCTAGATCCTTGGGATCAAAGGTCCAGACCTCCTCTATATCAATCACGGCAAAGGGCCTCCCCTTCAGGTTGAGGAGGAGCCTATCGCCCTCCTTCACCCCCAACCTATTTAGATCATGTGGATCTATATCGAATATTATCGGGAATGGGAATATCCATCCGCTGAGCAATCTCCGTTCCCTCAACACGCTTTCAGCCTCGTTTCTAGTCATGAATCCATCAAGCGGGCTAAAGAAGCCATAGGCTATTGACATAACCTCCCTATACGCGTTACGTATTGGTACCCCAGTTCTACGGTCAATCGTTGGCCTTATGTCGTATGAGGGGCAGCCGGCAGCCATCTTTGCGCCCTCCTCCCTATCGACAACTGCATCGATTAATTTGCCGCCATGAGGAGGCGGAGCACTTAATTTCAGACTCATGCTCCTCACCTCACTATGTCTATGACGGGGACTGTCCAGAGGGACCATTCCCCGGTCTTGGCATTGTAGCGGGAATTCACGAATNCCCTCCAATGATCATCATCAATGGCCGGGTAATCCGATCTAGTGTAGTATCCAGGCCACCTAGTTTCCTTCCTGTAAAGCATGTGTCGTATAATGGCTTCGGCTGTGAGTATCCTGTGCCAAAGCTCCCATGTCCTCAGCAATTGATGATAATCCTCGGCAACGGCATACTGATTAAAGTCCTCCTTTAGGTACAGGAGCAACTGTAATCCCCTATTCAGTAATTCCTCATTAGTGGTGTACCAGGAACCCCAGCCGGCCGCGTATTCATCCATTAATTTCTGGAGCCTGCTCAACCCATGCCTGTACCACATCATGTTGGGCGCAACGGTGCCGGCCGTTATCATGCTTCTCCCCTCCTGGAATCTATGGAGTGGCTCATAGNTTCTATCCCGCAAGTTACTTACGTGATCCTTATCTATGGAGGGCCTATAATCACTATGGTCCAGAATATACTTGACGGCTGCCTTCGCGGCTATCCTGCCCTCCGTGAATGAGCCGGACGAGAATTTATGCGGGGAAGCTCCACACGCGTCTCCAGCCACGAAGAGCCCATCAATGGTCGTCATCCTATTATAGCCCCAATTATATTGATGCCCTCGATCATCCGGTCCATCTATTTTCTGGGGAGCTATATCGCTTGGCCCGCTCGCCCATGCGCCGTTCTCCGTGGCGTGGGATCCCATTGCGTATGGCTCGGATGGAAGGATCTCGGATGGCTGCTTCATTGGATCTATGTTTTGCCCAGCCCACACAAGTGCCTGGCTTATAGTCATGTCCAGGAAATCCTCCCACCCCACCTCCTCATTATCAGGAGTCAGCACTTTCTCGGTATGCATATATATTGGACCTCTCCCCGCCTTCAACTCCATTAGGCTAGCGAGGACCCTTAGGTTAGTTGGGGTGGGCACTGCATCGGCGTAGTTTCCCTTCCCATTATAGAGCCGCCGTATCTCGTCCTTATGCAGCTCAAACGAGTCTTGCCCCAATGCATTGGTTTGCTTAGCCTTTAGGAGGAGTTGCCAAGCCCCTACGGGGCCGTAGCCATCCTTGTATCGAGGCACGCTGAACCTAGCCTCCATCATGGTCATGACGGCGCCGGCCTCAATCAATAATCCATAGGCGCTCCCGCTCGCCCAGGGCGGGTACCATGTTCTTCCCCTTCCCTCATCAGTTGATCTTGGCCTATATATGTGGGACCCCCCACCCGCAGCAACTATTACTGCCTTTGATCTAAATATGTAGAAGGTTCCATCTCTGACATTGAATCCAATGGCTCCAGCCACCCTGTTACCATTATTGGCATCCATCAATAGGTGGGTCACCATTACTCTATTGATGACTTCGGTGGCAGCCTTTTGAGCGGCCTCGGCGACTATGGCCTTATAGGACTCCCCATTAATCATTACCTGCCACTTCCCCTCCCGCACGTAGCATCCCGTCTTGTCGTTCCTCCATATGGGTAAGCCCCACTCATCAAAGAGGTGAACAGTGGAATCCACGTGCCGCGCCACGTCGTAGACCAAGTCATCCCTCACTATTCCCATTAGGTCCGTCTTAACGTACTTGACGAAGTCCTCCGGAGTGTTTTCCTTGCACTTCATGCCGAGGTAAGTATTAATCGCGGAGAGACCCATTGCGACAGCTCCGCTCCTATTTATGTTGGCCTTCTCCACTATCAGTATGCTGCAGTTGCGGCACCAGTACCTTGCCTCCCAAGCCGCCCCTGTCCCAGCCATTCCGCCTCCTATTATTAATATATCGGTATCTATTTGCCTAGTTCTCATGGATCACCGCCTCCCTTGGTTTCGGTAATTCAGGAACGTAGAGTTTATCTGGCTCGGCCGATAAGTACTCATCCATTAATTTGCCCCTAGCGGGTTCAGCGTATGCTTGCGGAGGCTTTATGGATCCCCATGGAGTGGTCCGTATCGGGAAAACGAATTCCTTAACTGTGCCATTCCTATACTTAATCTTCCAGTAAACCTTGTTCTCCTTCTCATCGCGCAGCACTGATATGCTGTGCCCCATTGGAACGAAGTCCGCATAGCCCCTCACATCCATGGCGTATCTATGGCATACCTTAACACAGTTAAAGCACTCCCAGCACATGTCTGGCTCCGCATTATACGCCTTCCTGGTCTTGGGATCGAAATGCATTATGTCGCTTGGACATATATCGACGCAATCACCGCATCCAACGCACCTAGATGAGTATACGAGCGTCGGCACCTGGATCACCTCTCCGCCCTCGCCTTAGGAATGGGGAGGCGGGGCTCCTTACCGCTTCTTCTCCCCATTCTCTCATATATGGCCCAAATGGGTTGATACAAGGCGTGGGAGAACTTGGTGAAAGGCATTGTAACGAAGAGGCTTGCCACGAAGATCATGTGAATCCAGAACGCCACTGCCAATGCTTGCTGCCACAGTATCTCAGCTGCTTCTAGGATGAAGCCTGTAATCACCGTGAGCGTCAGCATTGCTAGGAACCAGTCAGCGCTGGTTAAGCGAGTCGCCGGCTTATCCCCCCTGTACCTAGTCGGTACATAGATGCCTATCCCAATTAAGCAAAGGATTCCCCCCAACATGCCAATGCCTGCCATCAATGTGAAGCCCCATGGTCCAAGGTAGTAGGCCGGAATGAATTCGGTGCTGGTTACCCACTTATCAGTTGCGAATCCAATTATCGTGGCCGCCAGCAGGAATAGGAATCCATAGAATATTAATAGGTGAGCACCCCTCTTCACCCTGGTTCTGCGTTCATAGTAAGCGCCTTGGTGGCAATCCGAGAGGGGCGCCGCCGCCAAGACATCCAGGAAGAGTGCCTCAAGCGCGGCCTTAATGAATGCTGAGCCTGTTCCCTCCCTAGTGATCGGGCCAATTGCTGGATAAATATCGTACTTCCTAATGGCNCCGCGACGTATCTCCACGGCGAAGCCTATAACCATTGCAAGCAGCAGCATTATGGCTCCGTAATCCACCCATGCATGTGGGATGGGTAATTCAAGTTGCATGTCTTCACCGCTTACAGCTTAAATCAGGGGAGTAGCTAAGTCTTGAGGATCATCAAACGCAATAATCGAAATAACGTCTTACAATTATAAAAACAACTGACCTCCTCCCCGCCCTTTAGGGGCTCCATTAGGGCCGATAATGGATTCATGGTTTACCGCCCCCCTCATCACTTCATTGCTGGTGGGGTTCACCCCGCTCCATTCGTCCAGCGGTGGATCATGGGCTGGGCCCTCAACCCATTACCCCTATCCCTCACGGAAAGCTCCCTTCTCCCAGTTCCTCGGGACTCGGGGATATGTATGATGTTTACTGAGCCATTTGGATCAGCATTTATGGTCCTCCCCATGCGGGGCACTTAAACAAGCCACGCTNAACGCGCCTATCCTCGTGGACCTCCCCACACAGGGAACAAGTCTTAGAAGCCCAAGCCTCAAAACCCTAACGACTTTAATCCCTAATTCCTCCCCCACCTTCTCAAAACGCTTAATGGTATCTCTATTTAATGTTATATAAGGGGGAGGCATCCCACCCTTAGAAAGGGCGTGGTTTTATCTTTAGTTCGTTTCATTCATTAATTTCTCGCTATGTTCATTGGATACAGCTTAAATATGGGGCCATGCTTATCTTTTTCATGTCTATAATAGTCACTGGGGGAGCGGGGTTCATTGGTTCCCATGCCGTGGATGCATTGGTTAGGATGGGGTTCTCCATTAAGGTGATTGATAACTTCAGTAGCGGTAGAATGGAGAACCTATCACATCACTTGGGGAACCCCAGAGTAACCATATCAAGGCTGGATCTAAAGGATGGGGATTTATCGCGGGAATTAAGGGGCGCCACCGCAGTGCTTCACTTCGCGGCTAATCCGGAGGTTAGGGTCAGCACCACTAATCCCGACATTCATTTCCGGGAGAATGTGGTGGCCACGTTTAACCTGCTTGAAGCCATGAGGATCAGCGACGTTGGTGAATTGGTATTTGCATCGAGNAGCAGCGTTTATGGCGAGCCCCCTGAAATACCTGTGCCCGAGAATGCACCCATTAGGCCCGTCTCCGTTTACGGCGCAAGCAAGGCATCTGGGGAGAACTTGATTCACGCCTATTCAAAGCTGTATGGGATTAGGGCAGTGGCCATGCGGTACGCGAACGTTGCTGGCCCCAGGTTAAGGCATGGAGTTGTGCCGGACCTCATGCTGAAGCTAGCCAAAAACCCGAGGCAACTGGAGATCCTGGGGGATGGAACACAGGTCAGGAGCTATATTTACGTTGAGGACGCGGTGGAGGCAACCATTCTAGCCTGGCAACGCAGTAAATCAAGCTTCGAAGCATTCAACGTGGGCTCCGAGGACTGGGTCACCGTTAATGACATAGCGAGGCTAATAATTAAGGAACTGGGCTTAACCGGCGTTGGGCTCACCTATAAACCGGTTATGCATGGCGTTGGGTGGCCAGGCGACGTGAAGAAGATAGCGCTAAGCATTGATAAGTTGAAGTCAATCGGCTTCAAGCCCCGCCACAATAGCGTGGAGTCACTTGAATTAACCATTAGAGCACTTAGATCGGAGCTCGGCGTGAATCCCCAAGCCAGTTAACTTTAATAATGAGGCCCTCATGGCTCCTTCATGGTTGATGAGCCGAGCTATGAATTATCGTTCAGCCTTAGGCACGTGGCTGCAGTGCTCGATGGATCAAGGGCATCGCTGAGGGCTCTCCCTGTCCTAAAGGACTTCGCCCAGAGATACGGATCGCGAATAACAGTGATATATCAAGGCAGCGACGATGAATTCCTATCCCTCGTCAAGGAATCCATGAGTGGGGCAGGCATAACTTACACCGTGGAGAAGCCCAGCGACTTGCTGGAGTTCATTAGGAACAAGGCCCCCGACTTATTGGTGCTTCCCCTCGAGGGCAGGACCGGCGCCGAGGCGCTTGAGTCGGCTGGACCAATACTCAGCGCCCTGGCATACACCGAGTCAAGCATATTAGTGCTGAGGTACTAGTTCATTAATTAGGTTCGCCGCCGTTCTCAATGCCTTAAGCTTCTCCAGCGATACCTTATACGCCTCCTCGATATCCCCCGACTCCGTCCTAAGGGACCCAAAACCGCAGTCCGGCTTCACGGCGAA
>LOBW01000086.1 GCA_001516585.1 Thermocladium sp. ECH_B | reverse complement strand
ACCTAGTGTTAAATGCTGAAGGCATTTTGCGAATTTAGTAATTTCGCTATTTTGTAATCATCCACGATGATCACGTAATATTTAAGGGCCTCACGCCACCATGGCTTAGCCAACGCCTTAAAAGTCTCCTCGGGCATCCAGCATATTGGTTCGAGCCTAGGTGGCGCGTCGTTAAGCTCCACGCACCTCGTCACGAAATCCGTACCCCTGAAATGCTCGGGAATTATGAGCACGTCTACGTCACTCCATAGGTTGAAGTCGCCCCTTGCATAGGACCCATAGAGTATCACGGTCAATCTACCGAACCTACCCCTGAGTTTTGCCGCGTAATCACGCAACTCATTGATCACGCGCTCCCTCTCGGCGCTCCTCTCCTAATTACATCATCTAACCGACATGGCGAACAACCCCTAACCCAGTTAATGATTAGGCTTGCGCAATTTAGGGCCTCCACAGCCTCCTCCCTAGTGTACCTCTCGAAGGGCACGCCCTCAATGAAGGCATCTGGGTAACGTGGCATTACGTGCATCTTATCGATAACCAACACAGAAACGCAGCCTATCACCCGCATTGCCGCAGTAATTAACCAGGTCGTTGAAGAGGGCCACTAGGTTATGCCCAAAGGCTGGCTTACCCATAGCCTTTAGCAACGCCTTAAGGGCTAACTCAGCCGTTTACTGGGCCTTGAAGCATGCCCGCGAATAATTGCCGGCTCCCTAATTATGACCTCCTCGCAATTACGCATCGGAGCAACATCAATAACTACACTCTTCAAGCTGTGATAGTTTAGAAATCTTCTGAAACAGGAGGGTTTAAATCTCAGACAAAATAGAGACTAACCAGTCCTAGCGGGGTTGTCGCCCCACTAGGAGCCAGCCCCGTGGCAGCCTGAACACTGATGCCCCAAGCATAGATAACATTGCTAGGTCAACAATTAATTATTGGGTTAGGGTCTTTGGTGATGGTTACTTCAGGGATTGGCCTAGGTTCCTTAGGTGGGTGTATAATTACGCGTACACGAGCGACATATACGGCAGGGCGGTATCAACGAGACTACCCAATAGCGAGGGGCCACAGCTCGGCTTCATAGGCAGGGCTAGGTACGAGATAAGGAGCAGAAGGGAGGACAGGATAACCAGCTCTGGGCGTTGCTGAGACTCGCCGAGCTCATGAACACGGGAACCACGAGGTCCTTAGGCTTTGGGCACATAAAGATCAGGGAACTTAATTAATGATGAGTCACGTTCCGTGTTTCAGGCCTAGAGTTGCTGATCGGGACTAGTAATTATGTGCAATATAGGTAACCCATATTAATTCCACTTTTTGATAGGCGTTATGCCTCAGTCGTCGGTTGTTACGGTCTATGTCGCCACCTGGGGTAACCCATTAAATTGGCGGCATGTTGAGTATGATTGCGGTGGAGGTAATAAATCTAGGGGCTTCGCTTCGATTGTTTGCGCGAGTGATGTGAGGAGATATATAATATATGCGTTGGATAGCGTATTAACAACACAAGTCTCGCTCAATAATGAGGATGCGTATGAGGTCCTTAAGAGACTTGAGGAAGAGGCGCATAAGATTAGGGTTGCTATTAGTGAGAAAGATAAGGAGAAGAAAGAGAGGTCCGTAACGGTAACCCCCACTAAGGAGTTGAGCGGTCTTAATGAGTGGAGGGATTTGGTTAAAAAGTATGTGGAGTCATTAGTGTTCAAATTACGCGGGAACGTCGATGTTGGGGTGGTGGTTACGTCATCACTTGGTAAGTATAGGGTCGGTAGTACGGATTTCTGGTCCTACGAGGGTCACTATGAGTTGATGATCATGGAGTTACTACAACAATTGTGGGCGAATGTTAAGGATTTAATCTATGATGGCGTTCAATTGAGGCTTAATATTGATTTGACGCATGGGGTGAATTTCATGCCCACCCTAACCCTCTATGTATCGAGGCTCCTCGCATCGCTTGCCTTAATCAATGGCGTGAGCAGTGTTACCATAACGGCCTACAACACAACACCTGATGAGTGGAAGTACGAGAAGGTTTTCAGCGAGACGCAGGACAGCATTGTGGTTCCTGAGAACCCCAACGACTCAAGGGTTAGGGCAACAATGATGGGATTGGTGCCGTTTACGCATAGGTTGTGTGTTGATAGTGGTGAGGGGGAGCCTATGTTTGATGTACCGATCACGATTGATCATGGCGTCAAGCTAGTTAGGTACGATATTAGGGGTGCCAATTATAAGAGGCATGGGGAGTACTACGAGGCGCTCCTTGCCTATCATGCGTGCAGGACGATTAAGGAGTTGGGTAATGTGTGTGGTTTGAGGTTGAGTGGGTTGTTGGGGGAAAACGTATTCGATAAGGTAGGCTCTGTAGTGTCTAGGTTAGTTAAGGAGGAGGTAAACAATATACAAAACACAATAAATAGTGTTAGGGAGAAGGCTAGAGACGAGTTGAAACATGGAGTAATTTACTCAAAGTTACTTAGTTACCGTTCAGAGACTTACGTTGAGAGAGGCGAAAGTAAGGAGCCCAGCGTAAGTGATTGTGGGAGGTTGGAGAGGCATGCCATAGCCCATGCTGGTTTCTTGAAGGACTATACAATAATTAAGGAGTGCGGGGATGATTACTGCATTGCAATTGACGATGCCAATTACCAGAAACTGATTGAGTGCTTGGGTCTGAAANAATAGGTGGGGTTACGACAGGGTGCATTGATTGTGCTTTATTGGGTATTGCCGAGTAGGTGCGGTGGTTCGTTGGCGAATAATTACTTCTCATTCAGGCCCGTCAATAACGCCGNTGTTTTGGTTGAGTTATTAGCAATCTTCGGTGAGTGCGGTGTAATGCCAATGCTTCATGTACCCGGTATTGCGAGGTACGTAATAGATAGGGGACTAAGGCCGAGGCTTATCACGAGGATTGATGATCTGAGCGAGGCAACACTAATGATAGGGGACTTAAAGATGGTTAAGCAGTTGATAGGCTTCACAACACGGTTAAGGTGTAGACATGGGGTATGTCAATTCAGAGGTGATTTGGCTTTACTCGATATCACCAGATTCTCGATGGAGTTACCAATAGCGATCAGGGTGATGGTTAACGATAAATCACTAGTGCTTTGACCCGGTGCATTGCACCCAGCAATCGACGATATCCTTACACTCAAAATTATTGAGGCACTCGTGCTTAACCCCCTCCTTAAAATCGTCACAATCGCACTCTACCATGAGCACGGCATCGATACCTTTACCGATGCAGCATACGCCGAGGCTGGACTCGTGCTTATCATAACATACGCAGTTCCTGCACCCATCATCGTTCACAAATTTCTTATAATCGCATTTACATTTAGGGNCATTTAGTATTATTCCCCTCATATCTACATAGATTTCATCCCCCTTTTCGGGTAGTATGCAGACACGAGGATAGATATTATTGTATATGTAACTTATGATTCTACGCTGTCTATCATAATACAAATCAACAGCATTGATACCAACGAGCATTAAATCACCCTATGATGACTTCCTGCCATATATAGATAAAATACCTGGCTCGGTAAACCCAGGTATCACCGCCGCATGGTTCCACGGCTCAGCAACCAATGTGAAGATCCCACCCTCATTCCTTCTATCAAACACGTAAACATCCACGGCTTCCTCACCAGCAATTAACGCGCCCTGCAGGAACTCATAGTTATGCGTAGCGGCTATAACTCGCATGGTATTGTCGCTCATCGCCAGTTTAGTCAATAGGTAACCGAGGAACATGGACATACTGGGGTGGGCATGTGCCTCAGGCTCCTCGATGAGGAGGGCTTTTGTTCCTGGCATCGCGTATGTCAGTACTGCGTAGAGAATTACGAATGATGGAGCGAAAACGCTTGATAATACCTCAATATTGGAACCCTCAGCGCCAGCCTCTAAGTCGTTCCATAACCACCCGTTACTGGTTAGGTCTATGAATAATGGTGAGAAGTGGCTGAGGGCTTTCTTGAACCTACTTGCCCCTTCACCGCCTATCTCGCCTGCCGTTTCTTCAATGAGTTTGTTGAACTCCTCCTTAACCTCCTCGAACCTCCTATACGCCATTGAGAGTCTATGTGTTGATGTGTAGTTCTTTAGTTCCAGGATTATTGGCTTCTCGTAAAGTAATTCCTCGATTTTCTCCACGTGACTCTTTATTCTTTCTAACGCAGGAAGTGCTTTCTCTTCGCCTCTCATTAATTCATTGGCATTCTCCTGAATCTCCTTCAGGTCTTCGCGAATGTATTCTATTGGTTGTGCAGTAACTCTATAAGCATCGACGAAAACCGTATAATCAAACCTTTCGCCATCTTCGCACCTCACGAATTGTTTTAAGGAGTCGATTTTATTTTTAACATAACCTCTCATGAAATGTTTCTTGCTGTGCATTTCGGCTATGCACATTAAGGTTATGGATTTGCCGGTGAGGTTTGGTCCTATTAGTATGGTCATTGGTTTGCCATAATCTATGTTAATGTTCACCGCCGTCTCTTTATTGTCGTAGGGTATTGTTCCTTGAATTCTCATGGTTTCTACCTATTATATAGACATGCATAAAACTTAAAAACTCTTCTTAATTATTAGTTAATGCCATATACTTCCAAGTTTTATTCGATTATCTACCAAAACTTTAGGGATCGTAAGTACGATGATGGCTTCAAAGGCCTCAACAGTTATAGAGTATATAGGACTTCCTCGGCGGCTTTTAGGAAGATATATAATCAATTGGTTACAGTTCTTGATAGGATTATCGAGAGCTCAGCACAGGATACGGCAGGTGTTCAGGATCAGNTGGTTAGATCTGTTCAGGATCAGTTGGTTAGATCTCTCGTGAGGTTGAATATACTGCTTGAGTACCAGAAGAAGAGGGGATTTGTTGATGATGATTTAGCTGATGGTATTAAACAGGCGCTTGATGAAATAAGAGCAAGCCTGCAACAATCAAATAATCGCGATGCGAGAGATCTTGCAATAGCACTCAGGTATTCATTAGATTCGTTCCTTGCATACGTGATTTACGGAAAGAAGGGCGGTGAGGAGTATGAGCTCATCTAGCTACTTGATGCCGAAGATTAGGCTTGCGGGTATTGCGGAACTGAGCTTCAAGTTGATGGCAAAGAGCGGTTTCTTAATTAGGAGCGGTAGGGCTAAGGAAGTCATGGGTGCGGCAGATGTTGAGCCTCTCTCAATAACTAAGGCGTACATAGTTAATGATAGACTATACAGGATCAAGGTGCCTTATATACCAGGTAGTTCCCTCAAGGGTAGGGCTAGGTCGCTCCTCGAGGTTTCTCTCGGCCTTGACCTACACACGACCGACGGTAAGATTTATTATCACATGAGGGTTTCGAGGAGCAACACTATGGTTCATGATGACCCATACTGCCCCGTTGATAACGTCTTTGGTTCCATGTCCGTACAACCACAGTTCTTCCAGCCCAGTGNGGAGGAGGCTAGCCCGTACTCATGGTTTGTCGAGAAGTGTTGGGCACCGACTAGGGCGATCTTTAGGGACATATTCCCATCAAAGAGGTTCATTGAGCAGTTGTGCCGTGTGAAGGATGGTTGTGAGGGTGTGGGTTTTGACGACTTCATTGAGGAAAAGAGTGAGAATAGGATTGATAGGGTTACCTCAGCTGCTGACCCAAGGACAATACTTAGGGTTAGGCCCGATGTTGAGTTTGAGGGTTCAATAACGTTTCTGATATTTAATGTTGATGTGTGTAGGCGTAAGGAGTGTGATGAGCGTAGCAAGTTTAAGGACTTAATCAGGGATTACCCAGCTAGGTACTACCTAGCCAGCCTCATTGACTCACTAATACTTGTTCAGGAAACATACATAGGCGGTTCGGGGACTAGGGGTTATGGGAACATCGAGTTCAAGGGCATCTCACTTAAGTTCCAAAACCTGGCTAAGGGCGAGATTGCTAAGGGCGAGATTGAGTTGAGGAAGGCAGAGGCTAATGATGAAGAGCCTAATGAATTGGTTAGCATTAGGAGAGCTATTGATGGTATGGCCGTATTTGATGAGTTACGTGATGCAGCATGCAAATCGGATACGCAATAATTGAGTTCGAGGGAGCGTTTAGGGTTGGTAGGTCAGGGCTTTTGGACACACTTAATTACGTCCCCTCAGACACCATATATTCCGCACTTGATTACTTGAGGTTCATGGGTTTTAACCACGGGATTACAACTGTTTCCNCAGCCTACCCACTAATCTACGTTGATTCTGGCCATAGGTCAATTAGTGATTATAGTACGGTACCAATACCGATGAGTCTCATTGCGAGGGTTAGCGCCGAAAGACCCGAGTTAACTAGGCAGGTTAGGCGTGTTAATTACCTACCCATGAAGTGCCTCGTAACGAAAATCAGCTATAGGGTTTATGGGGATGGCTTGAAGATTGTGTGCGGTGATGAGGAGTTTGGGTATGGTGAGTTTGGTGAGTTTGTGGGTATTCAGAGGAATGTTATTGATAGGGTTGTTGAGGGCGCGGACACGTTCAGGGTTGTGGCATTCATGCCGTGGGTTAGGTACATCATTTACTACACGCAGTCCCAGGGCGTTGTTGATGCTGGTGAGGGTAGGAGGGTGTTCTCGATGATTGGTGAGTTGGGTATTGGTGGGGAGAGGAGTGTGGGTATTGGGCACTTCAGGGTTGTTGAGTCTGGCGTAATTGATTACACGGGGTCTGGCGATTACGCCCTAGTACTCGGTACGGCACTACCAAGGGCTAATTCCGTGAATGGTCACCTAAACACCGCCGTTAGGGGTTGGGTCTGCTCTCCATACTACGTCATTGGTCCAATGCACGTAATCATTGACGGTAGTGTTATCCCGAGGGACTACGCCGACTTTGAGGTGCTTAAATACCCATCATGCATAAAGAACCTAAGCTCGCTGTGGTTGCCCTATGATGGTGGAGCGCACAATTAAGACTCCAACCTTCGTGCTGGGTGGAGGTAGGTTAATGGAGGGTATCGATTTCGTAGTACTCAATAATAACCTATACGTACTGGACCTCAATA
>LOBW01000085.1 GCA_001516585.1 Thermocladium sp. ECH_B | reverse complement strand
GAAGGGATTAACCCTCACGGAGTTGAGGCAACTAGCCCTCGACTTGAGGAAACAAGATGAGGAGTACCAACAATTATACTCACAAGTAGTTCAACAAATCGCCGACAGATATTATGAGGCTAGGCAGCGCTTCTTCGATGGGCTTGCAAGATTCCCCAAGGAGAAGAAACCCCATAAATACTACAGTTTGATTTATTCGCAAAGCGGTTGGAGAATATTGGCTAGGGAGGGGAAGGGCAAGAACAAGAAGAGACTCGTGTTGAGGTTATCAAGTCTAGGCGTGTTTAAATTAATTGTTCATAGGGACTTCCCGTTAGAGGAAGTTAAACGCGTGGCGGTGAAATTGACGAGGAGTGGAAAAGTGTATGTCTCGTTCATTGTTGAGGATTATGAATTCCCAAAGCTACTAAACACTGGGAAGGCGGTGGGGATCGATGTTGGTGTGGAGAAATTGTTAGTGACCTCGGATGGGGAGTACCTCCCAAACCTGAGGCCCTACGAGAAGGCACTTAAGAAAGTGAGGAGGCTGCATAAGGAGCTATCTAGGAAGAAATTTCTATCCCGCAACTGGTTCAAGGCGAAGATGGAGCTGGCGAGGGCTTATGAGCATTTAGCGAACCTTAGAAAGGACTTGTACATGAAGTTGGGGAGGNATTTTGCTGAGCATTACGACGTCGTGGTTATGGAGGATATCTCCGTTAAGCAACTCGTTGGTAAGTCCAACAGAGGGCTGAGGATGAGGCTTCATGACGTGGCGTTTCATGAGCTTAGGAGCATCGTGGAGTATCAGTTGGGGAAGTATGGGAAGAAGGTGGTTTTAGTTGATCCTAGGAACTCCTCGAAAACGTGTGCTAAGTGTGGTTATGTGAAGATGGACTTAGCGTTGAGTGATAGGGTTTTTGAGTGCCCCAGGTGTGGTTGGAGGGCTGATAGGGACTATAATTCCGCTCTCAATCACTTGAAGCATGCAGGGTGGGAGCCGCCCGTGGTGCCCGTGGAGCTCCGCCCACTACCCATAACGATGGGCAAGGCGGGGCAAGGAAGCGGGAAGCCCCTTAAGGGTGGGGTAGCTCACCTCCTCGGGAACTAGGGATGCACATCGTGATAAACGAACGACAAGCCTCGCCTCTTCTAGGCGGGTATGGGCAAATCCTAGTGAAGGGCAGCAAAACACATCTGAATCCCAGCATGAAGTGAGCCTCAGTAGCCCCTGGTGAAAGCGGGGTAACTTCCAAGACCCCAGGGAACCCTCGCCAAATGGCGGGGAGGAGGTCAGTCAATACATATTATGCAATCTTTAATAGTTGCCCCAGTAAGGATTACAGAATGAATCTGGAGGAGGCGTTTTGGGACATGGTTAGGAACCCCGAATTGCTTCGTCTTTACATTTTAAGCGATGGCTTTTCCCTGGATGAAGCATGTGCTCGAAGCCGCCGACTTGGGTTGCCCTGCATTCCATCGATTAATGACGATTTCAGGACTAGATTCATCTCCGTATCGATCACGTTACTCACGGTGCTGGAAATGGAGGTAAAGTCGATGGATTCCTCAATGCCGATCAATGGATTAACCGCATTGCTGGGCGACATATCAAGCGATTTAGTGATTTATGATGCACCAAGTGATGTGATTAATGAGGCGCATGAACTCATGAGGAAAATCATACAGAGCATGAAGGGCGCTCATTAATCCCCTCAAGCCAATAAACGGCGAAGACTTATTCTACTTCCGCCAGAACTAAGAAGCCTCGCCCTTTAAGGAAGGGGACCATCAAAGCAATAATTCGAGAAGCTAACACGCCCTCAGTACTTGTGAAGCTCCACCATTCGGGGCAGGATGGTTCACAATCACGGCTGGGCGCCAGTATAGGGCGACGGTAATCCATGCTTCCTATGGCTCGCTGATTTAAGGAGGGCAACGAAGAGGGGCTGAGGCCGCGTCAATCTGCTTTTGAACTCTGGATGGAACTGTGTGCCCACGAAGAAGTAATGATTCGGCAATTCTATTGTCTCAACTCGATCCAGATCAGCGCGCCAACCTGATAACACGAGACCCGCCCCCCTTAATTCATCGAAGTACTTGGGATTAACCTCATACCTATGCCTGTGCCGCTCAACTATCTTTGAGGCGCCATAGATGTTGTGAAGCATGGAGCCCTCCACCAACTTTATCTCCCTGTTCCCAAGTATCATTGTTCCCCCAACCTCGGTTACGCCCGCCTCCTCTGGAGTCAGGTCTATAACTGGATGTTGAGTGGATGGATTAACCTCCGTCGTGTGGGCATCCTCGTAACCCAGCACGTGCCTCGCGAACTCAACCACGGCGAGCTGCATGCCGTAACATATGCCTAGGAACGGTATATTGCCCTCCCTCGCGAATTGTATTGCCTTCACCTTGCCCTCAACTCCCCTAGCGCCGAATCCAGGCAGCACTATTAATGCATCAGGCTTCATGTTCTCCAATAAGCCTTGATGGGTTTCCGCCTCCTCGCTGTCGCACCAAGTTATGATTGGCCTGATCCCGAGATGAGCGCCGGCGTGCCGCAGTGCCTCCACTATGCTTATATATGAGTCATGANGCTTGACATACTTGCCGCAAAGCACCACATTGATCTCCTCCTTGGCATTCACCACTGCATCGCTTAGCCTGGCCCAAGTGCCCCAGTCAGCCCTATTAAGGTGAAGACCCAGTGATCTACCTATGTAATCCCCCATGCCTTGATCATCGAGAAGCATTGGCACTCTATAAATCGTGTCAACATCGTAGGAGGAGAAGATGGCGTTCTCCCCAACATTAGTGAATAATGCTATTTTGCGCCGTATGTCCTGGGTCAATGGCTTCATGGATCTAGCCACTATCGCGTCAGGCTGAATGCCGACTCTCCTCAACTCCATCACGCTGTGCTGGAGGGGCTTTGTCTTGAACTCATCGGTTGTCTCCAGCACTGGGACTAGGGCCACATGAATGAACATGACGTTGCCATCCTCCTCAAGGCGCATTTGCCTAATGGCCTCGAGGAATGCCAGGCCCTCATAATCGCCCACTGTTCCCCCTATCTCCACTAGCACAACATCAGCGCCGGACTCCTCGGCGACCAGCCTTATTCTTCTCTTGATTTCATCGGTGACGTGGGGAATCAATTGAACGGTTTGCCCAAGATACTTGCCCTCCCGCTCATCCCTTATAACCTTCAAGTATATCTGGCCGGAGGTTATATTATGATCCTTGCTTAGCTCAATGTCTAGGAATCGCTCATAGTGGCCAAGATCCAGATCCGTTTCGCCGCCATCCATGGTTACGAACACCTCGCCGTGAGCAAATGGATTCATTGTGCCGGCATCAACGTTGAGATATGGATCAATCTTAACAGCAGTAACCGTGAGGCCCCTCATCTGCAATATCTTAGCTATTGATGATGTGGTTACCCCCTTCCCAACACCGCTTAATACTCCTCCCGTGATAAAAATGAACTTAGTCATATAGCACTAACCCAGGTACCGCTATTAAACCTTATTTTGAGGTCTAATCCATATGCCTCAAAATGGGCGGCGCATGCATTTATTGGCCCCGCTTGCTTTCCTTGATGCCGCATCGATGAGGAGTCATCGCATGGGGTTTTCTTGGATTCTATAAATATTATAGATATTCCAAAATAGCATTAAAAATATCTCCGGAGAAAAATTTATAAGACCATTGAGAAATGATAGAGCGACAATCATGGGTATAACGGATATATTAATCCTTGGACGGGGCGGGCAGGGAGGGGTGACCGCCGCCAGGATCCTAGTTTCAGCTGCAATGAAGGAGGGAAAATGGGGACAAGCAATGCCTGAATTCGGCGCGGAACGGCGCGGAGCCATAGTTAAGTCGTATGCCCGGATAGGGACTGAGCCCGTGATACTGCATAGCGCGATAAAGAGGGCTGATATAATAATGATCCTCACCCACACCATACTTAATCAAATCAATATAATGGATTACGCCAAATCAAGGGAAACGCAATTAATAATTAATTCCCCGGCGCCTATAAAGACGCCGCTCCCCGCTCATTGGGTTAATGCCAATCAAATAGCCGAGGATCTCGGACTAGTTATAGCTGGGTGGCATGTCGTGAATACCCCAATGCTTGGAGCATTCGCTAAGGCAACTGGACTAATCAGCCTACAATCGATAATCGACTCATTAAGGGAATTCATACGCGGCAATGTGCTTAACCAGAACCTGGAGGCAGTTAGGCGCGCCTATAATGAGGCAAAGCCAGTCATTGAGGTGGAGGCGGCCTAATATGGGTCTCGATTTCACCAAGTACCTCCTCTCGAGGCCGGCCCCGGGAGCGGCTGGGAAGACGGGGACGTGGCGTACCTATAGGCCTGTCGTCAACAATGAGAAGTGCATTAAGTGCGGTCNTTGTTGGCTATACTGCCCAGAGGACACCATTGATTGGCTTGAGGATAAGTCTGTCAAGATAGATTATGATTACTGCAAGGGATGCGGCATATGCGCTGAGGTTTGCCCAGTAAAGGTTATAGATATGGTGAAGGAGACGGTGGTGTAATATGCAGGAGACAATACAGAAACAAACTCGGAAAGTATTAGTTGGGGATCACGCGGTAGCCGAAGCAGTTAAATTAGCCAGGGTTCAAGTAATATCGGCCTACCCAATAACTCCTCAAACGCTTATAGTTGAGCGCCTAGCCGAGATGGTTGACGGCAAGGAAATGGATGCCAGATTCATAAGGGTGGAAAGCGAGTTCGCCGCGCTTGCCTCCGTATACGGCGCGGCGGCTGGGGGCGCGAGGGCATTCACGGCAACCTCCAGCCACGGCTTGTTTTACATGTATGAGATGCTATGGTGGGCAGCAGCCTCTCGCTTACCGCTAGTGATGGCTGTAGTCACTAGGTCCCTGGGCCCGCCCTGGAATATCCATGATGAGCACACGGACCTCATGGCAATCAGGGACAGCGGGTGGATAATAGGAATGGCGCAGAACGTGCAGGAGGCATTCGATATGACGCTGGCATCATATAAGATAACGGAGGACCCAAGGGTGCTTCTCCCCGTCGCCATAGGCTTGGATGGCTTCATACTGAGCCACACGGCCGAGGTGCTTGAGACGCCGGGCCAGGACGTGATTGATTCATGGTTGCCGCCACGGGATCCCCGCGTGCCATACCTAATAGAGCCGGGGGGCGAACCAATAACCATGGGCAACATGGTTAAGTCGGATTCATATCACATGCTGCTTAAGAAAATGATGGATGATTCAATGAGTGAGGCGAGGAAAGTGATTCAGGACACGTTTAATTCATATGCTAAACTGACCGGCAGAAACTATGGGGGCCTCGTTGAGTGCATTAATTGCAGCGATGCCAATTACTTCGTGGTATCCATGGGCGCGTGGTCCGGCGACTTGCTTAAGGCTGTGAATGATTTGAGGATGGAGGGATACAGGGTGGGGATGCTCAGGATCAGGTTCGTAAGGCCCTTCCCAGAGGAGGAAATAGCTGCAATAGCGTCGAGCGCCAAGGGCATAATGGTATTTGATAGGGATTACTCGGCCGGGTTTGGAGGCGTATTGGCGGGCGAAATAATGGGGCTAGTGCCGCCCACGGTCTCATTCAAGGGCGTGCTGGCTGGACTTGCTGGCGTCGATGTGTCTCCAAGCGACTTTAAGGAGGCCATTAAGGGATTCATAGATGAAACCGAGGAGTTGGGCCCAATGAGGATTAGGAAGGAGTGGTTAATGCCTAGGATGGGTGGTGAGTGATGAGCATCAGGATAGATCAATTGCCCAGGGATAAATTCATAATGCCTGGCACAGCCGCGTGCCCTGGATGCCCATTGCTGGTGGGCTTAAAGCAAGTAGCCATGGCGCTTAATGGAAAAATGTCGCTGGTGATACCGGCCGGATGCTCAAGCGTGATTCCAGGCATGGCTCCCACCACATCATTCAATGTACCCACGCTGCACGTGCCGTTCGCCTCAAGTCCAGCCGTGGCCAGCGGGTTAGTGTCGGCGGCCAGGATCAGGGGTAATAATGGGCCCGTGGTCGTTTGGGCGGGGGACGGCGCGAGCTCCGATATAGGGTTCGCAGCATTAAGTGGCGCCGCAGCCAGAAATGAGGACTTGATTTACATACTTGCCGATAATGAGGCTTACATGAATACCGGCATACANGCCTCAGGCACGACGCCCTGGATGGCGTGGACCACCACGTCGCCTAACGGCAAGACCGAGGATAGGAAGGAGATGGCGCTCATAATGCTGATGCATAAGATACCTTACGTGGCTACTGCATCTATAGCGTATCCCCTGGACTTCATTGCCAAGATCAGGAAAGCCAATCAAATACGTGGATTCAAGTTCATACACCTATACNCGCCCTGTCCCCCAGGTCAAAAATTCGATGACAGCTACACGATAAAGATGGCGCAGCTAGCGGTGGAGACCGGGGTATGGGTTCTATGGGAGTATAATCAGGGCAAGCTAACCATAAGTCCACCGAGCGCCATGTACAGGGATAAAGCCAAGAGAAAACCGCTGAGCGAGTACATGAAGCTGCAGGGAAGATTCGCTAAAGTGGATGCAGATGCGATGAAGATATACGAGGCCAAGATAGACTCCTACTGGAACACAATACTGAAGCTGAGCGAGATTTACAGGTGAGGAGGAATTCACGAGGCTTGAGGCTGCCCCACGGCGTTAATGCCCGATATAATCATCCTCATCTTGGATAAGAGACCCAATAATTGAATTATGGGGTCGGATCCACGGATTATCCTATAATGGGCGGAGGAGATCAAGTGAACCAATTGAGGCTTCACGTGCTCAGGCAACTTATAGCTCGAGTATGTCGACAATAAGTCGTAATGGGCGAATCCAATCACGTCAAGTGGATCAGCGCCCTCATCATCAACTAATCTATGGAGGGCCTTGCTTCCCCTGTCGAAGTCCCCCAGCAATAATTCCTTAATTATCTCCCTCAAAATGGTTGGACTCGCCTTACCCATTGCTTTGTATATTGTTTCTGCCGTTATTTGGCGGGAGAGGCTTGAGGCGGCCTGGAGGGCATTAATCGCCCTCCTCAAGTCACTCCCACTCACCTCCCACAAGGCATCCAACGCATCCCCCCCAATGGAGACCCCCTCCATCGAGCAATACTCCTCAACCTATCAATAACCGCCTC
>LOBW01000084.1 GCA_001516585.1 Thermocladium sp. ECH_B | reverse complement strand
CCCCCTCATGAATGCATTAAAAAGGGGTTCCCCAATCATTGCCTCAGCCTCCTCCGTATTCTCTCCTCTCCTCGCTTCGCCGCCTTCGCTAGATCCCCCTTACCAGCCATCCTAATCACTAGTATTAGGAGGAGCAGTAAGCTTAGAACCCTACGCATGGTCACTCGCTGCTGCCTATTAACCGGATTAAAAACTTATATTTCCTTGCTTGTTCCCCTTGACGAGATGCCAACTAACCTGCCTCCGGAGGCCAAGGCTAAGTGGATGAAGGCAATGAATGCCAAGACAGATGAGGAGAAGATAGCGGCCCTAGAGGAGTTCCTGAGTTCAATACCGAAGCATAAGGGCACGGAGAACCTTGTTCACTTCGTTAGGCATAGGATTGCGGCGTTGAGGCAGGAGATCGAGCTTAAGCAGAAGAAGGAGAAGGGGAGCCGTGGGGGCAGGACCATATATGTGGAGAAGGAGGGGGATGCGCAGCTTGGCGTGGTTGGGCTGCCTAGTTCCGGTAAATCAAGCCTACTGAAGTGCTTGACTAATGCGAACGTGGAGCCGGATGATGTTCCATTCACTGATTCCCAACCGATTCCAGGCATGTTCATAGAGGACCTTATATATTACCAATTAGTTAAGTTCCCCTCGCTTAACCCCTTCGATGCGGAGAGCGACANCAATGTCCTCGCGGCCTCCCTTGCCAGGAACGTGGATGGATTGATAATAGTGCTGGATGCCTCAAGCAACATAGAGGAGCAAGTGAGGAGGATAGAGGAGATATTTAAGGGGCATGGAATATTGATTAGGCAGCCCCGTGCATTGATAAGCATCAAGAGGACCGTGAGCGGGGGCATACAGGTCTCGGGCTCGTTTCACGGCTGCTCCATTGACTCCATCAAGAGGCTATTAGCGGATTACGGCATATTGAATGCCCAGGTAACGATAAATGGCGAGGCCACGCTGGATGATGTGGAGGACGCGCTGTATAAGAACTATGTCTATAAGCCCAGCATATTCCTGATAAATAAGGTGGATCTAATCGATAGGGGGAGCCTAGCTGGAATTGAGTTAGAGCCCAGGATCCCGGCGTCCCTAGTGAAGTGCAGGATAAACAGGAAGCAATTAAGCGAGACCATACTGAGGAGGCTTGACTTGATTAGGATCTATTCGAAGAATACTCAAATGGATACATACTCCAGGAAGCCCCTCATCATGCGGCGCGGATCAACCGTGGGGGACGTCGCTAAGTCAATACACACGAGCCTCTATGAGAACTTCAGGTACGCCAGGGTGTGGAGGATGGAGGACTACCCGAATCTCTATAAGAAGGTGGGCCTCAATTACGTGCTGGATGATCAGAACATAATAGAGATACACTCCTAGAAGCGATTCCTTCCCCTAGCCGTCGAGAATGGGCAGGTGAATCTATAATCACAGTGCTTGCAGTTACTGATCGAGTTATTATGGGTTGGGTTCCTCTTATATAGCCAATACCCCAATGCGTTCTCTATATCCCTCATCACGCCGGATTCATCCACCTTGACATCCCTAATCAAGGCGCTGCCCACCCGCGTCGCTTGGCCGGGAGGCATGTCCAGTAACTTGCCTCTTAATTCCTCAACCTCATTCCTCAAAACGAAGCTGGCGCCCCTCATCACCTTAACCACGAACGCCCTTGAGCACTTGAAGCCTAGTCGCCTCATCATGACGCAGTAAATCGATGCTTGCATCATCTCGTGGTCGCGTATCTCCATGAAGCGGCTGCCCGTCGTCTTCAGCTCAATTATCCCCAGTGCCTCCTTTAATGGAATCACCATATCTATTTGGCCCAGGATGGGGACCCCGCTCACTAAATCAACTACAGCTACCTCGGGCGATGGATTGCTTAAATCCACTTTGCCTATCCATCTGGACCCAACCACGTTATTGAAGTACTCGACCCCCTCCTCCCCCCTATTAACCAGGGTTGGAACGCTCTTCCCAACATCCAAATCATAACCGGCCTCCGCCCTGACCCCTAGTTGCCTCCCGTGCTCCTCAATGCCGCCTAGGCTCGCCTCCCCCACTTCCCGGGGCATCATGTTGCTCAGGTGAACCCTGTACTCACATACCTTGGCTTGCACGGCTATATTGCTTACCATTAGGAAGACGGCTCCATGCTTCATCTTAGGCAGGGACCGCCACTCCCCGCTCCAAAAAATGGCATCCCTCCGCAGTATTGGGGCATCCACTTGATTGGGCATTCATGCTGGCATAAAAACGTATCGACCCCTCCTTGTTAATGCTTATTAATGGGAACTATTAGTGATATATATGTCCATCATCGATGAATTAAGGAAGGCGGTTGGCGATAATCACGTGCTTACCACTAGGGAGGACATGCTTCCATATATGCGCGATGCCTCCTACTTCATTGGCGAGGAACCCATTGCCGTAGTGCTCCCGGGAAGCACTGAGGAACTATCCAGGGTAGTGAAGGCGTGTTACGCGAATGAGGTTCCCATGTATGTGAGGGGCGGCGGCACATCGCTCACCGGCTCCTCGGTGCCTATGCGGGGCGGGGTAGTGATAAGCATGAATCGCTTCGACAAGATACTGGAGACGAGCATACCGGATAGGTACGTCGTGGCCGAGGCAGGCGTGAGGCTGGACACGCTTAACGCGTACTTATCGAAGTTTAATTACTTTTATCCCCCAGACCCCGCCAGTTCCCTGGCCGCCACCGTTGGGGGCTCACTATCCACTAACGCTGGGGGCTTGAGGGGGGTAATGTATGGCGCAACAAAGGAGTGGGTGCTCGGCATGGAGGTGGTTCTGCCGACCGGCGAGGTGGCTCAATTCGGGGGCCGCGTCCTCAAGAGGTCGATAGGTTATGACTTAACGGCGTTAATGATTGGAAGCGAGGGAACGCTGGGCATAATAACTAAGGCCACGCTTAAGATAGCGCCCATTCCCCGGAGGATAGGCAGAATACTTGTTTACTATGAGTCAATAGATGCGGCGGGGAGAGCGGTTGCTAAGTTGAAGGAGGCGGGGATAATACCATACATAGCGGAATTCATGGATAGGATATCCATGGAGGCAGCCAAGAAGGGGAAGGGCGTGGATTACCCGCAGGAAGCTAATTACATGTTGATAATAGATATAGCGTCAACCGAGGAATCGCTTCAGAAGGATCTGGAGTCGGCCGCGGAGGTGCTTAAGTCGACTAGCCCCATGAGTCTGAGAATAACGACTGACCCCGCCGAGATGGAGCGGATATACTTAGCTAGGAAGGGGCTCTACTCCTCCCTCCTAATGGAGCGGACTGCGCCTGGAGAGAAGGTGATAATAGGCGATATAGTGGTTCCATCAACCGAGGTGCCCGCCACGCTGCTGGATATAGATAACGCGATAAGGAATTATGGCTTCAAGGTATCCCTCTTCGGCCATATAGGGGATGGAAATATACACCTCAACATATTCGCCGACACCAGTAAGGAGAATGAGATGCGCAGGGTCTCCTCGTTCCTGTTGGAGACAGGCATGATAGCGGTGAGGCATGGAGGCAGCGTCTCGGCCGAGCATGGCATTGGGCTGGAGAAGAAGCAGTTACTGGTTGAGGAGTTCAAGGCCAGGGGCACCCTAGTTAACTTGGAGCTAATGAGGCAAATAAAGAAGGTTTTCGATCCAAAGAATCTCCTAAACAGGGGGAAACTCTTTGATTAGCGTCCTAACAGCGTTGGAGAAGGAAGTCACGGCATGCATAAACTGCGGGTTCTGTGAGGCGGTTTGCCCAACATTGCCGGCAAGCGATTACAGGGCGTCAATGGGGGCCAGGGGCAGGATTAACCTAGCGAAGGAGTTCCTAGAGGAGGTTAGTAGAAGCGGGAGAAGCAAGTTATCTGTGGGGGACGCCTTTAATTCATGCCTAAGCTGCTACGCGTGCCTACAGGTGTGCCCCGCCGGNGTGAATGCGGGGAGGGCCAGTGACTACATGAAGCAAGTCATAGCTAGTGGGCAACTCCTCGAGAAGAGGCAGGAGCACCCAATAGCTAGGATGATAGTGGAGCTGACTCTGAGGTATAGGGATCCACTGGGCCTAGGGGATAAGTGCGCCGATTGGGCCAATGGCATTGAGTTCGATAATGACTCAACCACTATACTATACACGGGCCACATGTATCAATTAATGGCGTATAATAAGAAATTGAGGGAATTGCTTAACGGCAACATGGAGCTAATGAGGATTGGGTCGAGCCTAATCACGCGCGCACCTGCCTTGGCTAAAATCATGCGGGGACTCTACGATAAGGAGGTAAAGGATAAGATGGAGAAGTACCTACGCAACGTGGTTACCCTACTCAAGGCGGCCGGAATCAAGTTCAGGTACTTGGGCGTGGATGAGCCGTACCCCGGCACGCTCCTCCTCGATATGGGGTACGTAAACGAGNTCGCTAATTACGCTAGGCAAGTCGCCGATCTATTTCACGAGAAGGGGGTGAAGAGGATAATAGTAATTGATCCACATACATATGACATATTGATTAACGAGTACCCGAAGTACGTGCCTAGCTTTGATTTCGAGGTGGTTCATTACCTGGACCTCCTGGGTTCCCTCCAGTTCAAGAGCCTCGGCGATTCCGTGACCTATCATGAGCCCTGCCACCTAAAGAGGAGGATGAATTACGATAAACCCCTCGAGCTCCTGAGCAAAGTGGGCCAAGTGAAGATGCCTCGCCACAATGGTAAAAACACCATGTGCTGCGGCGGGCCCGATGAGGCGTTCTACCCAAGGGTGTCGAATAACGTGGCTGTCCTTAGATTCAATGAATTGAAGGAGACAAGCGCCTCCAAGATAGTGACCGCATGCCCCATATGCTTCGTTAACCTGGACATGGATGGAAGCGTAGTCGACATTTCACAAGTATTGGTGGACTCATTGATGAATCAGGCACCACGCTGATCGGGATGCATAATGGATGAATCGCTTGCCAAGGAATTGATCAGCCGCATACTGGAGGAGGCGGATCTCTATAGGAAGACAAGGCAATGGCTACGAGGCTCCACCCTGAACGGGAGGGTACATGTCGTGGCCATCGGGAAGGGAGCCATATCCATGGCGGCCGCCGCCGAGGATGAATTGGGACCCAACATAGTGAGCGGGGTGGCCGTGGTTCCAAAGGGCACGCCGGGCCGATTAAGGATGATCCCTATAATTGAATCAACTCACCCATTGCCAAGCGAGGCCAGCCTAGAGGCCGCGCAGAGGATACTCTCATTGCTGGAGAAGATTAGTGAGGGGGACGTGGTTCTCTTCCTAGTCAGCGGCGGAGGATCAGCTCTAGTGGAGTTACCTGTGGAGGGGGTGTCACTCGATGATTTGCGTCGACTCAATGATCTCATGATAAGGAGCGGAGCCACGATTAATGAGATCAATGCCGTTAGGAAGCATATCTCCATGGTTAAGGGCGGGCAATTAGGTAGGCTAGTGATGAGGCGGGGCGGACGCGTCGTTTCCCTGTTGGCGAGCGATGTGCCTGGCGATGACCCGGCAACAATAGCAAGCGGCCCCACCGTTCCCGATCCAACTACGTATGGGGATGCCATAGCATCATTAAGGAGAAACGGCGTTTGGGACACTGCTCCCCCCAGTGTTAAGCGAGTATTGGAGGAGGGAGAGCGGGGGCTCAGGGAGGAGACGCCGAAGGAATTAGGGGGAGCTATCACTGTTGTGGTGGCCTCCAATATGGATGTGTTAAGGGGAGTCGCTGAGTGGCTGGAGAAGAGGGGGCATCCATCCCTAATATTGACGTCGAGGATGGAGGGGGAGGCACGGGAAGTGGGCAGATTCCTGGCCAGCATTGCGCTGGACTCGATCAAGAGAGGCGTGCCGTTGAGGAGAGGCATCATTCTTGTGGGGGGCGAACCAACGGTTACGGTGGTTGGCAATGGAGTGGGGGGCAGAACCACTGAGATGTGCACTGGATTCGCTTTGAGCGTGAGAGACATGAATGGGGTCGGTTTATTGGCTTTGGCCACTGATGGGCTTGACGGAAACATGGGGGCAGCTGGCTGCATTGCCGATGGAAACACAATCAATGAGGCTAGGGCGCGCGGCATCTATGCAGCAGAGGAATTGAGGAGAAACAATACAGCCGCGATTTACGAGGCCACCGGATCATTGATCAGGACCGGCTTAACTGAAGCAACTTGAATATAGTGGCGGCAATAATAATTGATGATACGCCTCATGCCTAGGCGCGGCTTGGTAATACGGTTATAGAATTCGTTAAATGCTATGTTATGGAATTACCTAGCGAATAATTAGTATGCAACTTTATTCGTCACCTCAAATTATATTAATTATATATTGGTGATAATTAATATTGTTATTAAGATGGATTCTAATGTTGCCTTATCATTTTGTCTTATACATTTATAGAATATATTATTTGGTAATAATCGTTATAAATAACTTTGAATCACCCTTATAATGGCTGGTCAAAACACATACGTACTTAATGAGGCGATAAGAAAGCTCTGGGTAAGGATAATACCATTCGTGTTCATACTATATGTAATAGCCTTCCTTGATAGGGTTAACATTGGATTCGCCGAGGTCCCAATGCATCAATTACTGGGGTTCAGCTACTCTGCGCTGGGGCTTGCCTCGGGCATATTCTTCATTGGCTACTTCATATTCCAGATGCCGGGCACTTACCTGGTCGATAAGATCGGAGCCAAGGTAGTTATAGCGATATTCCTCGCCGGGTGGGGATTATTCGGAATACTGGTCGGCACGGTCACCAATGTTATGGAGCTTTACATATATAGATTCATTGAGGGATTCATGGAGGGCGCATTCTTCCCCGGCGTCATATACTATCTATCCCTTTGGTTCCCGCAGAAATGGAGGGCGCAGGCAGTGGCTCTCTTCATGATGGCTATTCCGGTCTCCGAAATAATTAATGGCCCATTAGCGGGCTACATAATAACCACAATAGGTTGGCGCTGGCTATTCTATATAGAGGTGCTACTTGCCCTCATCTTCTCGCCCATTGCCTACATATTTATGACTAATAGGCCAAACGAGGCTACTTGGCTATCCCCAGAGGAGAAGAATGCGTTGATCGCGGCCCTCAATAAGGAGGCGGAGGAGGCGGCCAAGAAGGTTAAGCAAAGCATAGGCTCCGCGCTGGCTAACCCAGTTACCATAATGCTTGCCCTCATCTATTTCTTCTGGGTAACCGATCTATATGCGGTGAGCATATGGACCCCAGCAATACTTAAGCTCGGCTCCGCTTATGGCTATGTTGGCGTGGGGTACCTGGTGGCGGGCATATGG
>LOBW01000083.1 GCA_001516585.1 Thermocladium sp. ECH_B | reverse complement strand
ATTCAGGGCAGTCGCGGCTGGGCCAATGGTGAGGAGCTCATATAGGGCCCTCGAGTTAGCGGAGGGGGAAATATAGGAAGAGCTAATGGCGACGCGGCGGGTCTCGCCATACATCTTAGTTATTTGTAAAGAAGCGTTGCCGAATACAGTGAATAAAGGCGTGAACTTATTTAAAAGCGGGTTCCCCATGGATGCAATGGCTAGGTATGAATTCAAGTTCCCTGACTTAGGGGAGGGGCTAAGCGAGGCGGAATTAATTAAGCTGCACGTGAAGATTGGGGATAAGGTTAAGGAGGGGGACACATTGATGGAGGTTCAAACCGCTAAAGCCAATGTAGAGATACCTAGTCCAGTCGCTGGAACAATTCTTGAGATCAAGTTTAAGGAGGGAGACACGATACATGTAGGCGACGTGGTGCTGATAATAGATACAAGCGGGGAACAAACGCTCCAGTTAAATAAGCCAATTGAGGCTAAGGAAGCCGCTCAACCTAGGCAGGAAGCGATCCCGGTCGCCGCGCCGCAGTCACGCGTGAGGGCTATGCCGGCCGCTAGGCGATTAGCGAGGGAGTTAGGCGTTGATTTAAGCAGCATAAAGGGGACGGGGCCGGGAGGCATAGTGACAGCCAGCGACGTGAGGAGAGCAGCGCCGCGGGAAACCAAATCCAGCGGTGGTGGGGAGGCCGCTATTGCCGCTAAGTTGCCGCTGGGAAGCGAGGGGGAGGAGAGGATTCCCGTTAAGGGCGTTAGGAAGACTATTGCGGATAAGATGAGTAAATCGAAGAGGCAGATACCTCATGCGTATCATATGGATGAGGTGGATGTTACCGAGATAGCGAGGATGCGGGAGGAATTGAAGGAGGAATTAACCGATGTGAAGGTGACTTTCCTGCACTTCGTCATGAAGGCCGTCGCCACAGCCCTACGCGAGTACCCGCTTCTGAACGCGTCCTTTGATGAGGAGAGGAATGAAATAATAGTCAAGCACTTCATTAACTTGGGCATAGCCGTTGATGCGCCGCAGGGNCTAGTTGTGGTGGTGATTAGGGACGCCGATAAGAAGAGCATAGTGGAGTTGGCGCGGGAATCGGCGAGGCTGGCTGAGAAGGCTAGGAGCGGTAAATTGGAGTTAAGCGACGTCACGGGCAGCACATTCAGCATAAGCAATATAGGCGCAATAGGCGGGATCGGGGGATTATCCATAATTAATTCGCCGGAGGGCGCCATATTGGCGATCGGTCGAGCCGTGAAGAGGCCCGTGGTGGCAGGCAACGATGAGATAATGATTAGGCAGATAATGATGGCTACGCTGAGCTTTGATCACCGCATAACCGATGGCGCATATGCGGCTAGGTTCATGAATAAGGTGAAGGAGCTCCTGGAGAAGCCGTACCTACTCCTAGTTCAATTAAGGTGAGGGGGAGTGCCGCAGTACGATGCAGCAGTGATTGGAAGCGGGCCGGGTGGTTACGTTGCCGCGCTTAGGTTAGCCCAATTAGGAAAACGGACTGTGCTAATAGAGAAGGATAAGTTGGGGGGTGAATGCACCAATTATGCGTGCATACCGTCAAAGGCATTGCTCCACGTGGCTAAGATCCTGGATTACGCGGAGAAGGCCGCCAGGTATGGGGTTAAGCTTAGGGTTGAGGCGATTGATGTGGAGGGCTTGAGGAAGTGGAGGGACAGCGTCGTTAATTCCCTCAGCGGCGGCATTAAGTTCCTCTGCGATAATTATGGGGTGGATGNCGTGCAGGGCGAGGCTCGATTGAGGAGCGGGCGGGAAATCGAGGTGAGGAGCGACATGGTTAAGTCAATAAGCGCGAGCAGTATAGTGCTGGCCACTGGATCCAAGCCAATTCAATTAAGGGGGCTTGAGTATGATGGGGAAACGATCATTGGGAGCAGGGAGGCAATGGAGATGAGGGGCATCCCGAGGCGGCTCTTAATAATCGGCGGGGGAGTGGTGGGGGTGGAGGCAGCCACGCTATACTCTAGGCTAGGTTCCGAGGTGACTATAGTGGAGATGATGCCTCAAATACTTCCCGGCGCCGATTTAGAGGTGGCGAGATTCATGGAGAAGAGCCTCACGCAGCGCGGGGTTAAGGTGTTGACGAATTCCAGGGTTGAATCAGTGGATAGGAAGGGAGGGGAAGCCATTGTCACCGCCGCGTCGAGGAATGGACGCGTCACTGTGGAGGCAGATAAGGTGCTCGTAGCGGTGGGTCGGAGGCCCGCGTCCGAGGGGCTTGAGGTTATTGGGGTTAATATGGATGAGAGGGGGCACGTCAAGGTGGATAAATCGATGAGGACCAATGCGCCTGGGATCTATGCCGTTGGGGATCTAGTGGGGCCGCCGTACTTGGCCCATAAGGCTATGCGGCAGGGAAAAGTGGCTGCGGAGGTCATTGCCGGCGCATCAAGCGAGTTTGACTCTACTTATGTTCCCTCAGTTATCTATAGCGACCCGGAGGTCGTCTCCGTGGGGCTCACGGAGGATGAGGCGAAGGCAAGGGGGCAAGTGCTCATTGGGAGGTTCCCATTAAGCGCGTCCGGCCGCGCGAGGACGATGGATGAGGCGAATGGATTCGTGAAGGTAATAGCGGATGCAAGCGATGGTAGGCTGCTTGGGATACACATGGTTGGGTATGGAGCCTCTGAACTGGCCGCGGAGGCTGTCATGATGCTTGAGTTCATGGCTACCCTTGATGATGTGGAGATGGTAATTCATCCGCACCCAACCCTCAGCGAGGCGCTCCTGGAGGCAGTGGAGGCGGCTAGGAAGAGGTCCGTTCATATCTATCAACGCTGAGCCTCGCCGGCTCCCCATACTTCTCGGGATTTAATCCGCTGTTTATCAAATCGTTCAGCGTCACTGCCTTAAGCTTCATATCCAGAAGGGAGGCGATGCTCAGCGTTAATTTGCCCTTCACATCCTCAACATCGACTTCCCGCCCCAGCTCCATCTGCATTGACGTTATTTTGGATGAGTCTAGGCCGCATGGATTGATATACGTGAAGTACCTCAGATCCGTGTTGACGTTCAGTGCTAAGCCGTGGAGGGAGACGCCACCCATTACGGCTACCCCAATGGAGCATATCTTCCTATCCCCAACCCACNCCCCCCTATGGCTTGGATTATGCTTGGCCTCTATGCCGTAATTGGAGAGGGCATTAATGACGGCCTCCTCAAGCAGCGTGACGAAGCTTCCCACGGGCATCCTTAACTTAATTATTGGGTAATAGACTAATTGACCGGGGCCATGATACGTTATGTCGCCGCCCCGCTCAACCCAGTAAAGCGGGAGTATTGGCTTAAGGAGGTTCGATGCATTCCCCTTCCTGCCTGTCGTGTATACATGATCGTGAATAACCACTATTAATGTGTCGGGCACCACGTCATTCACGCGAGCCTCATGGATTGCCCTCATTATGGCCCAAGCCCTCCCGTACTGCATGAATCCGAGGTCCAGTAAGTACTCCATCGCTGCCCGCCGCTTCCTCGCGCTTAATAATGGTTTTTTCAGAGTTACTCCAAGTTATTTACTTATTTGATGCATTTCCCTATGTATTATAAATAATATATTTGTAAAGTAAATACAAGNCCCCGTTGACTAACAAACAAGGTTTAAAAGGACGGCAATCCATGGAGCCGCAATGAGCGCCGGCATTGAAGCTGGGGAGACAAGCATTCCCCCGATCTTCACCGTTCAATACAAGGAGCCGGAAGTATTGAGGATACTGCAGCCGAGCGGGGAGGTAAATGAGGAATTATATGAGTGGGGGCCAAGCATTACGGATAAGGAGGTTCTCGCCCTACTTAACCACATGATGCTGGGGAGGGCCGTGGATAAGTGGGCGTGGATACTGCACCGCCAAGGCAGAGTAAAGGGAACTTACGGAAGCTATGAGGGACAGGAAGCAGTTGACGTGGGCTCCATATACGCGCTGCGCGAGGAGGACTGGGTATCCCCATCATATAGGATACTGGGGGGATTAATAATGAGGGGAATAACCCTGGAGGAAGTCTTCTCCAAGTTCTTCGCTAACTCAGGTGACTTAGAGAAGGGACGGAATCTGCCGGTGGAGTGGGGAAGCAGGGCGAGGGGGATACTATCCATTGGAGCCCCAATAGGGCCTCACTTGATTTACGCCGTTGGCTTCGCGTATGCCCTTAGGTACAGGAAGAGGAGCGGAGTAGTAATGGCGTTCACCGGAGATGGCGGGACATCCACGAATGGCTTCCACTCAGCCCTTAACTTCGCGGGCGTATTCAGGACGCCCAATGTCTTCATAATAATCAATAATCAATACGCCATCTCGGTCCCGGTCACCAGGCAAACCGCGGTGACTAGGTTATCCACTAAGGCAGCGGCCTACGGCTTGATCGGGGTATCTGTTGATGGGAATGATTTATTGGCGATGTATAAGGTAAGCAAGTACGCAGTGGAGCAGGTCAGGAATGGGGGAGTACCCATACTAATAGAGGCGGTTACTTACAGGATTGGGCCGCATACGACCTCAGATGACCCGCAGACAAGATATAGGCCCAGGGATGAGGTTGAGAAGTGGCGCAGCCTAGACCCAATAAGCAGGGTTAAGGCTTACCTAGTGAGGAGGGGCGCGGCGTCGGAGAGCGATTTCAAGTCAATGGAGGACGAGATAGAGGAGCGGATAAGGAACGCCATAAAGACCGCCGAGGCCAATCCGCCGCCGGCGCCCGCGGAGCTCGTGAGCGACGTGTACTCATTCACTCCCTGGAACTTGGAGGAGGAGTTTAAGGAAATCATGGAGAACGGGGTGACCGAGTAGTGCAGTTGCCAATGGCGCGTGCGCTGAATGCTGCCATACGGGAGGAAATGAGGCGCGACGACGCCGTCATAGTGCTGGGGGAGGACGTGGGGAAGAAGGGCGGCGTCTTCCTGGTCACGGAGGGACTGCTCGAGGAGTTTGGGCCGGATAGGGTAATAGATACGCCGCTCAGCGAGTCCGGAATAATTGGCTTCGCCATGGGGCTCGCCATGGCCGGCCTCAAGCCTATCGCCGAGATACAATTCGTTGACTTCATTTACCAGGGATTCGAGGAATTAATTAATCAAGTGGCTAAGTTAAGGTATAGATCCGGCGGCGAATTCACGTCGCCCCTAGTCGTGCGGGCCCCCTATGGGCCTGGGGTTAAGGTTGGGCTATATCACTCGCAGGCGCCTGAGTCATACTTTATACACACGCCTGGATTAATAGTGGTGGTTCCATCATCGCCATATAACGCCAAGGGCCTCCTCAAGGCAGCCGTGAGGAGCCAGGATCCAGTGATATTCCTGGAGCCCAAGAGGATTTACTGGTCCCCCAAGGAGGAGGTGCCAGACGAGGATTATGTAATTCAACTAGGAAAGGGGAGAGTAGTGAGGGAGGGACGGGACGTCACTTTAGTGACCTATGGCGCGACGGTTCACGATGCTGTGAAGGCGGCCGAGGAATCATCCAGCGTCGCCGATGTGGAGGTGATCGACTTATTAACACTATGGCCCCTCGACTTAAACCTCATAATTTCCTCGGTGAGAAAGACCGGGAGGCTGGTCGTGGTGCACGAGGCTCCCAGAACGCTGGGCCTTGGGTCTGAGATATCTGCATTAATAGCTGAGAAGGCGCTGGAGTACCTAGTAGCCCCAATAATTAGGGTTACTGGACCCGATGTGCCGACGGCCCCCATTTCCCTAGAGGAGCTTTACATGCCTACCCCCGCTAGGATAAGGAGCGGCATAATGAGGAGCATGAAATTCTCCTAACATTTCCCCCTCAAAGAGCTCAGCAAGGTATCTCCGGCGCAATTGTAAGGTATAGTCGGTGTTTGCCCATGGCCTTCCATCACTTTCAATTGCTNCTGCGCGATGATACGGGCGACAAACCCTCTTCGGGGCGGGAATGGGGTTAGAACCCTAGATATTGGGCAACTCATTCCTGGGGCGGCATCATTGCCTGGCTGCATTACCTTATTTCATCCATGTACTCCCCAACCTCGTTACCGTCTAACCTAAAGCTCATCACTGTATTTGCGCCGAGGCCCTTGATGTGTTGCACCATCATCTATTGCCTGTTTCCTGGCTTGCTCCGCCTCTCCGTGAACTCAATTATCTCGCCGCCGGCTAATGACCTTCCCAGCCAAGGATCCCCCGCCGATTCCCCTGGATCTAACGGTTATTCAGAGGGCTATGCCCACTGCCTTAACCATCTTGAACCCAGGAATATGGGGGAAATAACGACAATTACGTTGCCCTCATTAATTGCCATAATTGCCACGCCGATGTTTTAAGACTTTTCGTGCCTAAGTTTATCGAGCTCACTCGCTAGTTTGAAGTCTAGCTCAGTTAATCCGCCGGCATCATGGGTGGTTAACTCCACGTGAACCCTATTATAATGGATGCATATATCCGGGTGATGATTGATGGAGTCCNCCACCGGCTGTATGCTTCTCACGTACTCAACGGCTTCCTTGAAATCATTAAAGATGTACTCCTTGACTAATTTATCGTCCTGAATTAGCCATCCCTCCAAGTCGCGCGCCCTACTTAGAACCTCATTCCTGGATAACTTGTTCATGTATCTAAGATTATTGGCCTTATATATAAATTGTTATTTAATTGCCGCCCTTCCTGCGCACCGCTTCATGCCGCTTATGGGACTCACGCTCGTTCTGCTTCTTCTTCCACTTATGTACATGGGTCTCCCGGAGACCAATGGAACGCAGACCCCGCGAGCGATGTCCAGCCGGAGTTAANCCCCTGAATGTTCTTCCACTGCTTTCCTTGGCCTTAATCATGATTGCCAGAGCCGGCTTAGCCGCATTACCCTGCTTCACCTTCTCTAAGTATTCCCGCAGAGCCTTTATGTTCCACTCATAGGAAGTCTTTCTCCTAGGATCAACCACTATACCGATTAATCTGGCATCATCCGACGACAAACCAACGGCCTCTATTTCCTGGAGGGAGAAACCACGGCCAGGCCTAACGCCATTCCCTCCCCTACCCCCCAAGCAACTTGGGCGACTTAACCAAGGGCCTTGGCGAATCCACATCACTAGCCATACGCTGATCGAGGCAAAGCCCCATTTAAAAATCTTCCCACATAATCCCCCACCAGAAAAACAATCACATAAAACCCATTTAACAGCAACTCGAAACCAATACGCATAAACCTACTTATCCATCTAAAATAATTCATTATACTCCTGAAGCGAGCGAGTTATATTTCTATTTTGTCTTGGGAAATTTTTTCATGCTTTTCCGCGTCTCGCAGAGTTTTCCCAAGGTCGGGGAAGGAGAATTCCTTGGGAAAAAACAAAAACGCAATACTTAAATATAAAAAGTATATAAGTTTTCAGCAGAATCTA
>LOBW01000082.1 GCA_001516585.1 Thermocladium sp. ECH_B | reverse complement strand
TTTTTCATAGAATGTTATTGCTCTGGGGCGGGGGCTGCGATGCCTGCACCGGCAGTATTGGCGGGAGGCCTAATTCCCTGGATATAAGCGCTAACTCAAGCATTGCGTACTGCATGGCTAATGCCTGCACTTGATTGGGCTTGCCGGACCGTAACTCGTTTGCCAATGAATTGATTGCCTTGGGGTCGCCCTGCACTATTGCCGTGCCCTTTATCGTTATGCTGAGGAGCGGGGGCACTGAGGAGGCCGATATGGAGAAGGGCACCTCCATCACGTTATCCCTCACCNCCGGAGCATTATTTAGCTGGAAATTAACGGCCACATTCATGTTAGGCGCCACGCCATTAACCTCGCCGTGAATATAAGTTATCCTTATCTGTATCGCGGGTTGACTCATTTGTGGTGTGGGTGTGTTGATTTAAAAACTTACCTTATTACTGCGTGTCCAATTAGTGGTAACGCAATTAATCGCATTACGATGAGTAACTGCTTTGGGATAAAATTAAATAAGGGTAGCCCTATACATTTATCCGTGATAAAATATAATCCCCCCGAAGACGGCGAGCCTATTAGAGTTGAGAATGGGGTTTGGCGCACTCCAAGCAAACCAATAGTGTTATTCATTGACGGCGACGGCATTGGGCCCGAAATAACTCGCGCCGCCATGAGCGTCATGGATAAGGCGGTCGAGGTTGCCTATAAGTCATCCAGGCAAATAAAGTGGCTGGAGGCATATGTTGGGGAGAAGGCTGAGAAAATGGCTGGGAATAGGTTCCCCCAGGAATCAATTGACTTAATACAGAAATACAGGGTCGTGCTTAAGGGCCCCCTCGAGACCCCCATTGGGGGCGGGTTCCGATCCCTCAACGTCACCATTAGGTTAATACTCGATGCCTACGCCAATATAAGGCCCGTGAAGTACATGAAGGGCTTGGAGTCCCCTCTGCGGAACCCGGAGAAGGTGGATCTAATAATAGTTAGGGAGAACACGGATGACTTGTATAGGGGGATAGAGTGGAGGTGGGACAGCCCGGAGGCAGTTAAGTTAAGGGATTTCCTGCGGAGGGAATTAAAGGTTGAGATAGAGGATGACGCCGGCATCGGCATTAAACCCATAAGCAAGTACAAGACCCAGAGAGTGGCGAGGATGGCGATAAGGTACGCGCTACAAAACAAGAGGAGAAGCGTCACCATAATGCATAAGGGCAACATAATGAAGTACACTGAAGGCGCATTCAGGGAGTGGGCGTACGAGGTCGCGCTTAAGGAGTTCAGGGATCAAGTGGTGACGGAGGACGAGGTAAGCAAGGGAGCGCCCCAGGCCGGGAAACTCCTCATTAATGATAGGATAGCGGACAACATGTTTCAACAAATAATAACTAGAACCGAGAGCTATGACGTGATACTTGCCCCGAACCTGGATGGGGATTACATAAGCGACGCCGCCGGGGCATTAATAGGCAACATAGGGGTACTGGGCGGAGCAAATGTTGGGGACACTGGAGGAATGTTTGAGGCAGTCCACGGCACTGCCCCCAAGTACGCTGGAAAGAACGTGGCTAACCCCACAGGCATAATTAGGGGCGGCGAATTAATGCTTAGATTCATGGGTTGGACAGAGGCCGCCGACCTAATCGACAAGGCAATAAACGAGGCAGTGAACCAGAAGAAGGTGACCCAGGACCTAGCTAGATTCATGAATGTGACCCCGCTCGGAACAAAGGAATTCGCCAAGGCACTAACCGAGATAATGGAAACGCTATAAAAACTGTTCCAGTGCTATTAGGAAAAAAGAAAATTCCCTTTTGTTGAAAATCTACTTAGAATTAGTGTAATTAACTAGCACAATCCCCCAATTAGCATAATCAACTGTGGCAGTGCTACCCCCCACGCCGAAAACGTAACTACCGCTAGTGGGGGGCGCGAAGAAACTAGTTAAATTGACTTGGGCCGTGGCCATTTGCCCCGTATTAAGATCGACGGCAGAGGCATATAAAGTATTAGTCTTATTCACATAAGTAACAGTAACACAAATATAATCACCAGGATTAGGAGCAAAATACCCACTACCATACCCATCTAAACCAGCATAAGAATAACCAAGATTAGATGGATAAGGAAATATTAATATATAGTTAAATGTATAGTTAACCATCCATATATTAAATTGACCAGTTGCATTACTAGTGCTATAGCCAGTTTGCCAGAATGGATTCCACTGAACCATTATATATGGAAATGTATATAGATTGGCGTATGGCAGTATTATATCTCCCTGAACTGGCGAAAGATTAGGGACGCCATTTGGACCTGTATTAAAATCTGATGCTGCATATGGTATGCTATGATTATAAGGGGAAGATACGCTCCATCCCCATGGATTAATGAATAGGTATATGTCGAAGCCATCGCCTGGCGGCGAGGAACCGCCACTATACGTCCCTATTAACCTAATCGTGACATTGCCCCCATTATACTGCTCGCTCCAGAACATTGCCCCAGCAGCCAAAGTAATTTGATTATTTCTGATGCTTATTGGCACTAGTTCCAGTATTGGTTGCTTTATGNTGCCTGTGACCCAATATCTATTAGATGTTTTTGCAGTTATTAGTATTGGCCAACTTNTTGTTGGATTGCCTTGGTAATCACCTTGATATATGTGGGGTACGTAGAACTTGGTTACTCCGTTTAGCAGGTTCATTACGTTGGCGGCCACGGGCACTATAGTTTCATTGATGAAGCCGCTCTGCGATTTATAGGCATAGTTGCCTAGCAACACTATTCTTTGAGTAATTGGATTGCCGAATGTCAAGCTCTCATTTAATGTGTATGACCCGCTCGATAAGGTCACATTACTTATCTTTCCATTGGGATTATACATCGATCCCTTTAGGTATGTGGTTTCATTCTCGGCATAGAATGATCCGGTCTTCACGACGCTGCTGGTTGAGTTAGGCAATTTGATCTCGAGTTGGCCAGGGCTGGTTACCGTTATGTTGCCGAGGAATGCATTGAGGATGTAGCCATTACTTGTTTGAAGCGTGTATGCATGCAGTACCCTGGTTATTGAGGAACCGCTTTGGGTTAGGCTCCCCAAGCAGTTTATATTGAATGGGTAAATATTGAGGAAGCGGAGCAGCATGATGAATGTGCTCGATGAATTAATGACCTTGCAGGCCGTGGCCACGTCCAGCGTAACTGTGTTTTTGCCTGGCTCCAATAAGTTATTTAGGTCAAGCACGCCGGAGATCGCGATCGGCGATCCAACTGCCGTCGTTGAACCCGTGATCAATAGTTGCGGGATTGAGTAGTGCTTCCCATTTATCACTATGCTTGTCACTGTTGCGTTGATTGGCGCCGAATTGGTCAATCCATTTGGGAAGCCGGCGATTGAGTAGCCCAGGTATGCATTTCCATTAACAATTGCCTCCCGTGGGTATTGGGCGACCGTGACCGTGCAATTAGGTGCCTGGGCTAATTGGGTTGAGGCCGTGGCTCCATTGCTTGAAACCACGGTTACCTGTATATACTTGTATTTGCCGTTGATTGGCTTTATATTTATCAACCATTCCCCATCCCTAAGCCTATTTATGGAGTAGGAGCACGTCAATGACCCCATTAATCCCGTTGAGTTGATCCAATTGCAAAGCACTAATTGGGGCTGATAGGGGAATTCGTAGGCAAAGGCAGTGGAATTGATCGCGCTCAGGAGCGGGGTGCCCCCTACAATCGTCATTGAGCTATTAATTGGCGATCGCATGGCCACGACATATATCAGCATTGCGGCCAACGCTATTATCACTATGGCCATTATGAGCGTTCCCTGTCCCCTCATTGGATCACCAAGTAAGCCGTTACCTTAATAGTGGCCACTTGAGCGCCCAACACCGACTCCCCCACAGTGAACGTGACCGGCACGATGGAGGAGGTTGAGGAGGGGGCAGTTATTGTTACTGTTTTCGTTATTATAATTAATGAGCCCGGATTCATCAACTCATTAATAATGAGCGGGATATTTTGGGCATTATTATTGTCGACTTGATATGATAGGGAGAGAGTGACCCAGTTGCTGGTGATGGGGAGATATGCCGAGTAATTATTTGTGGCGTAAATGACGACTAGGAACTCCGTGCTGCTTCCAGGCTTCGTGTAGTTAATCATTGGTTGAATGCTTAATTGAATTATTGGAGCCTCGACCGCCACTGGAACAGTGTTTAGGGGCGTCCCAATCAGGAGTAAACCGCTCTTTACTAGGTGAATACTCGTTAAATTTAATTCCCCATCAATGGCCCGCGGCACGCATGTAATGGGGGATTGATTAATTACGGACAAGGCGCAGACAGCGGTTGCTGGAGCCGGCGAGAGAATTATATAGCCGGTGCCCACCGATGGATTGCCCCCAACGCTAATGGGGAGGGGGGGGATTATGCGGGGGAGCATTAATTGTCATGGATTGCCTCTGAACTATGGCCACCATCATCGCCACCACCAGTATAGCCACAATAAGCATAATTGCTCCAGCCAGCAAGTCACCTAATCCCCTATTGAAGCGGGTACTGCGCCTCACTCCCGGTCACCGTATATATGGAGACAATGCTGGGAACAGGTATAGGAGAACTAGATGTAACGTTATCAACATACGTGCTTGACTTGGATACCTTACCATAAACCAGCTTCACCACTTGCCCAACCCTCACCTGAGTTTTAGGTATATTCAATGAAGCCAGCACAGCATTAGTTGATTGATTAATGACGTAAGCTGAACTCAATTGACAGGAGTAAGGCCCAGCATCATACACGTAGATAATCATGCCCGATACCGTGGATCCACTAACATTATACACTATTAATGGGATGGAGACGCTGCACTGATACCTGGGACTATTAATTGAGAGGAGCCTATTGGCATAACCCAACACAAAGAGACCCAGAACAGCCGCTATCAAAACCAGCATAACCGCCCCAATAATCTCACTAACGCCAAAACGCAAAAACATAAAGCAAACACTGAATTCAAAAATATAAATTTTTTTAGTGAATATAAATTTAGGTAAATTTAGGACTACGACGCAGTAGTAGTATACTCAGCACTAACGCCATTATTACTAATCAACTGAATAGTATACGATTGACCACTACTAATGCCAGAGCTAGAGCNGCAAGTNAACGAGACGGTACCAACATTACCCGAGGAACTCACCGTAGTCGGATTGAGACTGAGACTTGTTGGGGATGTAGAACCGTTGCCTGTGCCGCCAACCGCCGCTGAACATAACACTTGACCATTCTGNGGATTTAAGACGTTTGCCTGCACGATGGTTACAGGCACATTGCCCGTGTTCTCAACATAAGCCGTAACTGTATAAGCACCAGTAGTAGAAGGTGATATGCTTGCTCCCGTTACTATGAATTGTTGAACTGTGTTTATTTGTGGCGCTTTGCTTGCTGTGCCGGTGAGGTATCCGGTGAACCATAGGTAGAGGAGCACGGCCGCCACCACCGTTATGACTATCAGCAGGACGGCTCCAACTATGGCCTCAATTCCGCGCCTATTCATAGATTTTCCGTTACTCATATCACATATATCTTATAGTTACCCCTTTATAAATATTTCTTTCAACAAACTTAATAACGAAGCAGTGAGCCACTCCCCCGCCCTAAAGGGCTAGGTTTCTCGCTCCCCTTTGAATCCTCTCATCATGATGAAACCATCTCATGGCGGTAAATTATCTCGTCCTAATTCGGGCGGGGGGCGAGGCGGATCACATCTTGGGAGTCCCTTATCGTGTGCTGTGGTTGGCGCGTTAACTAATTGCGTTACCACTAATTGGACACGCAGTTGCTTTCAACGGTCACACAGGAACAAATATCGATGAGAGGAGCGGGGTTGCTTCATATATGGCTAGTGAAATCAATATGAGGATGGCTGAGTGCGTTAATCCGCTCCAGGGATCCCCATTAATTAATTTGCCAATTATTAATCCGGCGAAAATAGAGATGATTATGCTGATGAACTGTATTATTGATAATGCGCTTGGCACCGTTAATCCAAGTCCCTGTGCCCCAATGCCTTGGGCGAATGGGGATGAGGCGGTCTTTATGCTTTGCAGTTGTGGAATGAATCCCACTACCACTATTGAGGCGACGAGGGAGAATATGAGGACCATGACGTAAACTATGGCCACGTATTGCCCCAAGTGGCTTCGTTTCTGGCTCTCGTACTCCCTAAGCTGAAGGAGGGATCTATAGAGGGCATCAAGCGCTGTCTCCGCGCCGGCTCCATGCTCATACGCCGCAATGATTAGCTTCATCGCTGATAATAGTTTCCTGGATCCAGCGCTAGCGGCGGAGGCAAGCATGGATGTGGATAAGTTGCCGCTTGTTTCGTATCGTCGCAATGCGTCCCTAAATAATTGATTCATTGGCGATAAGTTGCTCTCAGCCACTAGCCTGGCACCATCAATCATTGTTAGGCCGGTGGCGAATGCGCTTTGGAAGCTCTTCACCATTTCGGGAATGAGGGATTCAAGCTTATGAATGTACGTTCTCCTCTTGAGGCGGGGATAACCCTCCAGGAGGAGGGAAATCGATAAGAGCAGGGAGAATGCCCCAACGTATGGGGGGCTTGAGGGAGTATAAACATTGATTAATCTACCAATCTCTATCTGGACCGGCGTTTTCGTGGAGGCGAAGAGGACTATGAATGCGGAGACAAGTAAGGCAGCTGACGCGACATGTATTAACCTACTCATGTGATCGCGGCCTGGTTCCCATTAATAAAGGGATCGCTCAATCCCTTCAGTATTAATTAATAAATTTTTTAATACATGCTTATATTCTGAACCTGAAGGGGCAGGAAGCATAATGAATGGAAGGGCATATGAGGATACTTACCCAATAGAGGAGGGACTCACGTATATAGGGATAATTAGGGAGCCCGACGGCGTCATGAGGTACGACGTTCTTGAGCCGGCGTTATCCCCGGATGAGGAGAAGTTACTGGCTAGGGCTAGGGAGTATGTGCTTGAATCCAAGCTGGAGGACTCGGAGAAGGCATTCATGCAATTCCTAACACGGGCACGGGCTGGGCAGGATACCATTAGGAAGCTTCTATATTTCTTCAGGAGGGATATGAAGGGATACGGCAAGCTTGACCCAATAATGCGGGATCCCTATGTTGAGGACATCCATGTTAATGGGAGTGATGGGAGGGTATTCATATGGCATATAAGGTATGAAGGCATGAGAACCAACATAGTTCTGACCGAGGATGAGGTGAATTCACTAATAGCGAGGATATCCAACATAGTTAAGAGGCAAGTAAACACGGCTAACCCAATACTTGAGGGGTTACTGCCGGAGGGGGCTAGGGTCGAGGTTGTGCTGAGGGGAGTGGCCGCCAACGGCAATGCATTCACTATCAGGAAGTTCCGTGGAGTCCCGTACACCGTGATTGATTTGATTAGCCTGGAGACAAGTGACCCGGATGCCTTGGCTTACCTATGGATGGCGCTGGATAAGGAGCGCAACATAATCATTGTTGGGCCAACAGGGGCCGGGAAAACCACTCTACTAAATGCGCTCCTATTTCTCCTGAGGCCGGATGCCAGGATAATAACTATTGAGGACACGAGGGAATTGAGGCTGCTCCATG
>LOBW01000081.1 GCA_001516585.1 Thermocladium sp. ECH_B | reverse complement strand
TAAAGAAATTTACTTATAGTTTAATCTTTATCCAGCCTCAGAGAGGTGGGGCTTTTTCATTTATTCCATAATTCCCCAAGGCCGAGGTAGGCTTTGAATTACATGTCTTCCGTAATCCTTAAAAGCATAAATGATTAAGGCGGCAACGAGCCCCGGTAGCTCAGCCTGGTTGGAGCGCCTGCCTCGTAAGCAGGAGGTCCCGGGTGGCGGCCTTGGTCGCCCGGGAATTCAAATCCCGGCCGGGGCTCCAGTTATTTTCGTGTTAAGACATCTAGATTAGGTAAAGGTATTTAAGCTGCCTATCTATGGGTTTCTTGAATGAGATGTTGGCTGCCGATGAGGTTTATGTACCGGACATCAGCGTCATAGTTGATGGTAGTTTAAGGGAATCGGTTATAAGGGGTGAAGTGCGTGGGAAAGTATTGATTCACTCCCTTATCGTGAGGTTCTTTGAGGAAGAGGAGAAGAAGGGATCATCCATAGGCAAGCTAGGCATAGAGGAGTTGGAGTACATCAATGATGCCATCGCCAAGATGGGTCTTACCGATTTTGTTAGAATAGAATATATAGATACCGTGCCAAGAGAAGTTGCCCGAGTCGATGATATAGACATAATCGCTAGAGAGGTTGCCAGGGAATTAGGGGCCACCTTAGTGACCAGCGATCAGACGATGAAGAGCGTCTGTGAAGTAATGAGAATAAAGTACTTGTATCTAGGCAAGGAGAAAAACATCTCTGAATTGGAAAAAATGTTTCAATTAGAGAGGGGATTAATGTCGGTTCACTTGAAGGAGGATGTGGTGCCGCTAGGCAAGAGGGGCAAACCGGGGGCGTGGGAGATGGTGCCGCTAGGCACTGAACCAATGAAGCGGGAGCAGTTGGAGAAGATGGTGCGGGAATTGATCTCAATGGCCCATAGAAGCAACGATACAGTGATTGAGGTAAGGAGGGATCACTCGCTGATAATACAGCATAGGGATGTTAGGATAGTTGCCGTGTTTCCTCCCGTGTCCGATGGAATTGAAATAACTGCCGTGAAGCCATTGGTGAAGCGACGCATAGAGGATTATTCCCTTCATCCCAAGGTACTCGCCAGGCTAGAGGAGGGGGCTGAGGGGATACTAATAGCAGGCTCCCCTGGAGCCGGCAAGACCACATTTGCCCAAGCCTTAGCTGAGTTTTACCTATCAAAGAATAAGATAGTCAAGACTATCGAATCACCGAGAGACATGATACTCCCACCACAAGTGACGCAATTATCTAAGACCATGGCATCCTCCGAGGAGATACACGATATTTTACTATTGTCTAGGCCTGATTACACGATATTTGATGAAATGAGGGATACGGCGGATTTCCAGGTATATGTTGATCTAAGGCTGGCCGGAATAGGCATGGTTGGCGTGGTTCACGCAACTACGCCAATAGATGCGATTCAACGATTCATAGGAAGAGTGGAGCTAGGTATGCTACCATCAATAATGGATACCATAATATTCATGGATAAAGGAGACGTAAGCAAGGTTTACTCCCTTGAGATGGCTGTTAAGATACCTGAAGGAATGCGGGAGCAGGATTTGGCGCGGCCAGTCGTTACGGTGAGGGACTTCATAAGTGGGGATGCGGAGTATGAAGTTTATGTATTTGGAGAGGAAACATTCGTCGTTCCAATAAAGGAAAAAAGGCAAGGCAGACCCCAACACGCTGATTATAGAGTAATAAGCAGAATAGCAAGAACGCTGAGAAAGTATGTACCGCCCAGCGAATTATCCATAGAGTACGGAGGGCCTAATATGATTGTTATAAAAGTGCCCGAGGGNTATATGGGAATAACAATATCAAGGGTATTGCCTAAATTAGAGAGCCTCAAGCGAAAGTATAATATCGATATAAAGGTAGAGCCCCGAGAGTGAACTGCCCCGCCCTCACGGGTCTTCCGTCCCCTTAACCCCCGTTAAGATAATCTAACTAAATTCAAGACCTAAAGGAAATATCTATGTGATAAAGAGAGCGATAAACCTAGTCCCTCAAGGGATGGGGAGGAGGATAGAAGAATGGAACTATTGCACTGAACATCAATCATTTTAGAACTTAATGGCCCTCTTGGATAAAAGGGGACAAGCCTAGCCNCAAGTCAAAAGCGAGCGAGACCGCCTTTCATTTATCAAGCACGAATCGTCGCGACTCAATTATTGAGGAGCCGCTATCTATTACTATTACTTCGCCGATCAAGTTGCGTATCTTATCGGATGCTAATGCTGCAACTAGCTCTGCTACTTCATCTGATTCCACAATACTGCCCGTCAATGTGTGCACCTTTGCCCACGTCTCCTCGTTTTGACCAATATATTGAAGCAAGGAATCCCCCATCTTGGTTTTCACCAGGCCGGCTGCCACGGCATNAACGGTTATGCCAAGAGGACCTACTTCTGCTGCTAATGCCTTGGTGAAGCCTATTATGCCGGCCTTGGCTGCGCTATAGGGAACCAAGTAAGCAAGGCCAGTTATGCCTGCAATGGATGTTATATTTATTATCTTACCATGGCCTTTCTTAATCATGTGGGGAAGAGCAGCTCTAGTAACTAGGTAGACGGATTTTAGATTGGTACTTATTAATTTGTCCCATAATGATTCATCTATTTCCATAAATGGTTTTGCGATACCTAATCCCGCATTATTTACTAGGACATCTATTGAACCAAACGCATTAATGGCTTCATTGATCAATTTACTTGCCCCATCAACAGTAGATACATCCGCTTGAACTAGAATGCCATCTCCATGCTTCTTCACTTCCCGCAGAGCCTCCTCTCCTTCTTCAATATGCCGCTTTACATTTATTACAATGGAAAACCCAGCCTTAGCTAGCCTCACGGCTATTGATCTACCAATACCTCTTCCACTACCTGTAACCACGGCGATCTGCATGCAAGATAAAAATGATGACTAGAATAAATATCTACTGTTTAATCCATGAGTCGCAATGATTTCCTGACATCTGAAAGCTAGGTCGATGTCTTCTGCTTTCCCTAAAATTAGTTTGCCGGGAAGTAATGCATTTATTCCTAGTATTCTGGGGTATTTGTGTTCAAGATACTTGTATTCTCTCCGCTCGGAGGTATTAGGTTAATACTGTACTCAGTGCTTGCGGTGTTCGTCATACCCATGTCTATTGTCAACCTGATGCTTGTCTTTAAGTTACTTGGTTTCCCTGCCTATTATGGCACATTTGTGGCATTAACAATAACAGGGCTCAGTTTATTGGGGAGCGTGGTTCATGTCGCTGTCTATGAGACCAAGTATAGGGCAATAATGCCGAGCTATGTGACCATAGATTTCATGGGCTTTCAATTTAGACTCCCCAGCTTCATGTGGCAAATACAGAGAAGCATAGTATCAGTAAATGTGGGTGGAGCTATAATACCCACCATAATGTCAATAATATTAATGTATGTGATGTGGAACATATCCCATAGAGTTTTAGCGGGAGTAATCATTTCCCTCTTATTAACAACGCTCATAGTTAATAGGGCTGCTAAGGTGGTGCCCGGCATCGGCATAACTACGCCAGCATTCCTACCACCCCTAGTATCCGCCACTGCCACAACGCTAATAATATACGTAATGTCGCCAACGTTTCTTAATGCATCCCCAGCAGCTGCCTATATTGTGGGCGTGCTCAGCAGCTTGATTGGAGCCGACATAATGCATCTTAGGGAGGTAATGGAATTATCGCCAGCCATAATAGACATAGGAGGCATGGGAACATTTGATGGCATATACTTATCCGGGGTGCTAGCCATATTCTATGCAATGGCTCTAACGCTCATACTGGGATAATTCGCTTTTCTCAGCTACCCTGGGAAGAATCACCGATCATTCGGCATGTCAATCATCACTTAATTAACTCCCTGTTGAGTCGTTAAAAAATTTTAGGGCAGGGCAATGAACGAAACATATTTTAAAATGCTTATCTATATCTAGATGACTCAAATTGTCGGATAATAATGGAGAGGAGGTAAAGGAAGAGGAGGTAAAGAGACTAATGGATAAAATGTTATCCTTAATTGGGAACTATGTCTCCACATCGCTGGAGAGGGTGAAAAATAAGTATAGACCTCTATTCGATGATTTTAGGAATGGCTTTGGAATAGAGGCGCCCTTATTGGATCTGGATGATGATGGCGTATTATTCATAGAGGCATCATATGCGGAACTAGATGAAGTAACGCCAAGCATACTAACCAGTTTCCTCAATGAAATGGGCATTCAACCCAATGGGTACCCACTTATATCCACAATCGGATTGGTTTGCCTTAATGTCGAATATGGAGGGACACAAGTAGCATCAAGTAAGGAGACGGCCATTTATGCGGTTGAGGGCACTAAACCAATAGCAATAGAGGGCGGCACACNCCACTGCGCACGGAGGGCGCTTGTTGAGGTTGGGGGCGGAGTGAAGGAATCCACGCATAATGAGACGAGCAGATTCATAGAATCCACGCGCAGTGCGATAATTAATGGCAGAAATCAATATTCTACCTACATTAAAAGTTATATCGATACATTTGGATTCCCACCCATGGAGATAGCGATAGGGAAGGATAGCGTTGATATCAACACCCCTGTCCCCGCAAAACTCGTGCCGGATCTAGAGGATTTAGCCATAGCTAAAATAATGGGAAGCAATGACTTCACGGTTGACGAAGTTGATTTAGGCATTCACTGCACCAAGAAGGCCGTGGATAGTGATTATATATTAAATGCCGATGAGGGCATGTTGCTTCTTGGATCAAAGATAAGTGATGAATGCATAAAATATGTAATGCTGCGAAGCAATGGGAAAATTGATGCAAGTAATGAGGGTGAAGAGAAGATTAATTAAATGGTATATTATTTTCATGCTTTTCTCTCAATTCTCTCCATGCGCTCCTCTAATTCAATTTCCCGCCTCTTCACTTCATCGATCTCATCCCTTAACTTCTTGTATTCTTCTCCCTTCTCTAGGAATTGTCTAATCCTATAAGCCGTCTCCCTAGCTAATCGCCTAACCCGCCCATCTGGATCCTGAGAGGATAATTTATCCAAGATGGGAAGCAACCTATCATCCCTTAATTCTCCGGCAGCCGCCACCACTGCGCTTCTAATCCTGAAATTATCATCTCTGCTCAATATTGTTAACTCATTAATCACTTTCTTGTTTCCAGGGAATTTAGCCATGGCTTGAATAGCGGCGACTCTGACCGGCGTTGGTTTATCACCTAGTGAGTGCCTAATTATAACGTCAAGGAAATCCGTGGAACCAAGCTCCCCTAAGCCCAGTAATGCTCCCTGCGTTATCACATAATTATGACCACCATAACTCAATGCATCGAGCAGTGATTTCCGCGAGTCATCGATGCCCAGCTTCCCCATACTGATCGCCGACATATATCTAACATAATAGCTCTCCTTTTCATCGTTGAGCAAATTCTGCAATGCACTAAGTACCTCCCCATCCCTCTTGAATTCGCCGAGGGACTCCACTATAACTCTCTTGGCACGAGGCGACTCCTCCCTCTTAAGCGCCTCTAATAATGCATTCTTAGCTTCGTTTGTTCCTATGCGGCCTAATGCCCTCGCTGCCTCGGCTCTCACGCCCCAGAATGCATCCTCCATTAATGTACTCTTAAGTGCGGCAACTGATTGGGGAGATGGATTCTTACTGAGAGCCTCGACTGCCTCTATCCTGCATATTATATCTTCATCTCCCAACTCCGCCTTGGCTTCCTCGATGGATTTATCGGATTGAACGATGCGGGGTAATTTGAATCCAGGATCTATGCAGATATAGAGCGGCTTAGCATCTAGGGGCACGGCTATTGATTGTTCCTTAGCCGTCATCAATACTTGCATAACTTGCTTTCCATTTCTATTAACCAACTTCACATCAAGCGGTAACCTATAAACTGGGTATGAATCGACATCCTGAGCCTGCTGAATGCTTATCTTGACTAGTTTATTATCGGGATCCCACTCCCATTTAGCCTTTATCACAGGATGGCCTCCCGAGTAAACGAATTGATCAAAGAACCAGGACAGGTCCTCCCCTGTCTCAGTCTCAATAGCTTTTCTCAAGTCCTCCGTATCGGCATTGCCGAATTTATGTGACTCCAAGTACCTTTTTATGCCTCTTCTAAATGCATCATCACCGACCAATTCATGCAATGCATGAAGAACTGTGGATCCTTTCTCATAAGTGTGCCTATCAAACATTTCCTCCGGTATTCCATAGAGGCGAGTAACTATAGGCCTTGCATATCGCTTCTCATATTCTCCTAAATAAGTCTTGAAATTATTTAATAATACATATAGAAAATCATCCCGTCCCTTGCTGTGAAGGGTATATAATGCATCCATGTACGTCGCAAAGGCCTCATTAAGCCAAATATTGGCCCAATCCTTTGTAGTGACTAGGTCCCCGAACCATTGATGCGCTAACTCATGTGCAACCAGTGAATCGGAGCTGAAGTCCTCATACTTACAGGGATACTTAGAGTAGGGACAATGCGCGTGTTCATCATGGAGTGTTTGATCAGTTAATATAGTCACTGTGGTATTCTCCATGCCTCCATATATGAATTCCTCGACGACTACTTGCTTATATATTGCGTATGGATACTTCACTCCAGTGAATTCGTTGAAGAACCTTATCATATCGCACGTATGTGCGAAGCTGAGCCTTGAATCGTTGGCTCGTCCCTTGGGAACGTAATACTCCAGCTTGACCCCATCGCATTCATCACTGATAGACTCAAATTCGCCGGCAGCCAACGCTATAAGATATGGCGAGTGAGGTTTATCGAATGCCCATACCCACTCAATTTTGTTGTCAACACTCTTTCTATCAACTAGTACACCATTACTTACGGCAATCAAGTTAGGAGGAACCCTTATTGTTATTTGCGTGGGGAATTTTATATTGGGATTATCAGGTAATGGCAGCCAATATCTATTATCCTCGCTTTCCCCCTGTGTCCAAATGGTTAATACGGGATTCCCCCTCTTCGGATCAGGATCAACGAAGTAAAGTCCTCGCCTTGGTTTCGTTGAATATTCTATCCTTATCGTGGCTGAATCGTTAATCGATAATTGGCCTAGTTCCACAAAGAGCGTGGAGCCATCATAATCAAATGGATGATTAACGCTAAGTATTTCCATTTCTTTTGCATTCAACACAACTCGCTTAATGCTTCGCATTGCGATTATCGAATACTCTACTATTCCTCTAAGCGACTTATTTACCGGATCTAGATCTATCCATGCCTTCATCGATTTAATAGAAAATGGATAACTAACAGGATATTGCGGCGTATATTCAGGAAAAGCAAAATTCCTTCCAGTTCTATACTTGTAGCTATCTATAAACGACATGCTTGATTAGGAGAATGGGACTATAAAAATATAGCTATTGATCCACTTCATCTTGGTGAGCTACCCCGCCCTTAAGGGGCTTCCCGCTTCCCCACCCCGCCTTGCCCGTAGCTGAGGGCCACGGGTAGTGGGCGGAGCTCCACGGGCACCACGGGCGGCACCCACCCCGCACGCCTCAAGTGATTGAGAGCGGAATTATAATCCCTATCCACGGTCCAGCCACACTTGGGGCACTCGAAAACCCCATCACTCAACGCTAAGTCATCCTTTACATATCCATACTTGGCACACGCCTTCGAGGAATTCCTAGGATCCACTAAAACCACCTCCTTCCCATACTTCTCCACCTGATACTTTATTACTGTACGCATCATGCCGAAGGCAGCGTCTTGAAGGCTCCTCCTAAGCCCCCTACTCGCCCCACCAATGAGCTGCTTAACGGAGATATCCTCCATAACCACAGCATCATAATGCTCTGCAAAGTATTTCCCTAATTTCATGTATAGA
>LOBW01000080.1 GCA_001516585.1 Thermocladium sp. ECH_B | reverse complement strand
ATTGCTTAACGCTTTAAAATGATTAATGCATTGCCCGCAAGTGTATGGACTAAGCAGTAGACAATGGGTGCAGGTATTGGCGGCTTGGTCCGGATGGTTGCTGGACGGCTTTACAACAATAGCTTACGCCCTGGTCGCAGTGACAATAAGCACAATAATGCTGCCGCCCAACTTAGGGAAATTAGGGTTAATAGTGACGTTCGCCGGCTTCGCCGTGGAGGCATTGGCTAGACCAATTGGTTCCCTCCTCTTCGGCAATTACCTTGGGGACAAGATCGGTCGCAGAAACATGCTTGCAATAACTGTGCTGGGATTCTCCATATTCGGTGGCGCCAAGGGCCTTCTCCCAACATATGGAGAAGCCGGATTACTAGCTCCCATTCTTCTATATCTGCTTCTATTCGTTGAGGGAATGTTCGCTGGAGCCGAGTATGGGGGAGGAACAGCGCTAGTAATGGAGAGCGTGCCGCCTGAGAGGAGGGGATTCATTGGTTCCCTAATACAGAGCGGCTTCGGAGTGGGTTACTTCATCATGGCCGCCATATTCGCCATCATAAGCCATGCCTATGGGCCAATTAAGTTCCAGGAATATGGCTGGAGAATCCTATTCCTAATGCTATTCATACCTGGCGCCTTGGCTTTCCTCCTCAGGAGAATAGCTTACGAGAGTCCAGTGTTTGAGGACCTACTAAGGAAACAGGCAGTCGAGAAGGTTCCCATCATCGCCATGTTCAGGGNATCCACGGGCAAGATATTCACTGCCCTACTAATAACCACCGGCCTACTCTTCATAAACACGGCGACATTGAGCTTCTACCCGGGCTTCATGGAGATGATGAAGTACCCGAATTACTTGGTGGGGGAGTACGTGGCCATCATTAATTTAGCCTCCCTACTAGGCGTATGGATCGGGGGAGCACTCTCCAATGCAGTGGGGGGTAGGCGTAGAAGCATGTTGCTATACTCAGCCCTATTCACTGCGGCAACGGGTCCTCTACTTATTATGGGNAGCATGGGCCCAACTTATGCTCTCCCAGCCTTCAGCGTGCAGGCATTTCTAGAGGCGGCGATTTTCTCTATCATTCCATCATTTCTATCCGAGAGCTTCAACGAGCGATATAGATCCACGGCAGTTGGCTTCACGTATAATGGGGGCGCAATAATAGGCAGCACAGCCATCTCCATAATATTATCGCTAAGCGAGTTAATTGGCTTATTGCCTGCCTGGGTGATCTCCATGTACTTAGCATCAACGATAATGCTGATTGGGATACTGGCCTCGAAGGAGACCTGGCGCAAAAACTGAGACACCCATGGTTACTCAAGATAATCCAGCCACGAATAAGACTCTTGCCTCCCCTTAACTAGTGCAATACTATAATCATCTTTATAACTGATGAGGCGCGGGCAATTGATGTGAAGCCATTGATAATAATAGTTGAGGGGAATTTGGGAGCAGCCATAATGCTCTTAAGCGACGAGACGGGTCTACCCGTGATTAATGATATAGGGGTCGGCATTCTGCCCATAAGGGATGCATCACAGGGAGCCAAGGTATTGAGCAGATTAAGTGGCATGGATGAGTTGCCTCAAATAATAATAGTAATCAACAGAACTGTTTGGAGTAATTTAATGGAGAAAATGGCGCCGCTTGACGTGGCTCGATTATTGATGAGGATCGAGGTCAGGACCGCTCGGCTCTAGCTTCACCTGCTAAGCTCTATTACTACCTTCTTCCCATCTATGTCCCACTCCTGCATTAAGCCGCTTCCGCTCGGCTGCTCAATTAATATCTCGGTCCGCGTCTCCCCCTCTATGTAGCTCTTCATCCTATTAACAGCGGTAAGCATCTCCTCATCCTTAGTGCTCACTCTGGCTTTCGCTCTCTCCTCCATCTGCAGATTAAGCTTACTCCTCATTACCTGTATCCTCCTTATTAATTCACGCGCAAGCGCCTCGTAGAGGAGCGACTCATCCATGTTCTTGCTTAGGCATATCCTTAATCCACTTGCCTCAAGCGATTCATACCCCTCCCCGCACTCCTCATCGGTGAATCTAACGGTCTTGACATTTGCTAGGAATGCGAGAACCTCCTCATGTTGCTTAAGCGCGGCGGATCCCTTGCCGCTTATCACTAGCTCCCTGAGGGGCCACCTCAGCTTAACCCCCATCTTATTCCTAATATTAGCTGATTGGGAAGCTATCTCGAATATTAGGTCAAACGTTGCCTCCAGGTCCCCATTAATCAATTTCTCGTTTGATTCAGGCAGCATCAGCATGTGCACGCTCTCGGGCCCATTCTCCATGCCCTTAAGGAAGGCTTGGTACAGGTACTCCGTGGTGAATGGGGCAAACATGGCGCCAACCACTATCGCGGCTCTGAGGGCCTCGTAAAGCACTGTATAGGCAATTAATTTCTCCCTTGTCTCGCCCTCCATCCACGCCCTCCTCCTCATTAATCTAATGTATCTATGGCTTATGTCCTCCACTATGAAATCCATCCACTCCCGCGCAGCGTGGTGAAGCTCCATTTTCTCCATGTGATCCCTCACTGACTTAATCATCTTATTAGTCACGGAGAGGAGCCAGAGATCCTCGGGCCTAGCTTCATCCATTTCCTTAACCAGCTTCGCCGGAGTAAAGCCATCGAGCTCCATATAAGTCTTGGCGAACTTAACAGAGTTCCACAGCACTCCAAGGACATTGAGAGATAGCTTGACTTCATCTGGATTAAATGCCAATGCATCGCCCGGCGCCGATTTTGAGAGGAGGTAAAGCCTCAATGCGTCTGCTCCATACTTGTCCAGCATGTCCTGCACCCACGTCACGTTGCCCTTGCTTTTACTCATCTTGTGGCCATACTTGTCCAGTATATGCCCCTGAATTAACATTGATTTATATGGGGCCTTACCCATCCAAAGAACCGACGTGGCGAGGAGAGAGTAGAACCAACCCCTCGTCTGATCCACGGCCTCCGTCACCCAATCAAAGGGATAAATCAAGCTCCACTCCTTGTTCCGCAATCCATCTGGGCCAGCTATCCAAGCGACGCCGCTGTCCAGCCAAACATCCATCACGAATGGCTCCCTCACCCACTCCCCGCACTCGGTCTCCACCTTAACCATGTCTATCCATGGCCTGTGAACCAACTTCTCGGGCGGCACATCAGGCAACTCCTTGGCCACCCTCCTCAACTCCTCGAGTGATCCTATGGCCATCATCTTGCTTGGGTCATTTCTGCATCTCCATATTGGGAGCGGCGTCCCCCATATTCTTGACCTAGATATTGTCCAGTCCCTTATATTAGCTATCCAATCATCAAATCTATTCCTAAGAGACTCGGGGTACACCGCTACCTTCTTGAGTTCCTGAGTCATGGTTTCCCGCAGACTCGATATTCCGAGGAACCACTGCTTATCTGCCCTATATATGAGCGGCGTATTGCATCGCCAGCAATGCGGATATTGATGGGTCACTTCATCCCTATGGAGAAGCAGACCCCTTGATTTCAAGTCCTTAATGACGAGGGAATTAACGTCTAGGAAGTACTTGCCCTTGAATGGACCGGCGCTGAATATTCCATTTATTTCAACAGTATTCGTCACTGGGATGCCATGCTTCTTAGCTGCCTCAAAGTCTTCGGGGCCATGGGCNGGCGCTATGTGAACCAAGCCAGAACCATCTTCTAGGGTCACGAAGTCAGCCGTTATCACTCTATGCTGATCCCCCCTATATATGTGCTCGTACTGAAGNCCCTCAAGTTCTTTTCCGCTAACCGTCCGTGACACCTTATAATTATTGATGCCGAATTTATGCATTAGTGGTTCCACCAATTTCTCAGCCACAATCAGCACTTCTTTACCAACATCGACATAGGCGTACGTGAATGATGGATTAACCGCCACAGCCTCATTATCTATCAATGTCCAGGGCGTAGTGGTCCAAATAACTAGATACGTGTTCTCCACACCTAGTACCTTGAACTTGACGAATATGGCTGGATCCTTCCGCTCCTTATAGCCCTGATCCACCTCAGCATCGCTTAGGGCGGTCTCGCATCTCGGGCAGAACGGCAATACCCTATAATCCTCGAAGNGGAGCCCCTTCTCCCACGCCATCTTCACTAATGACCATACGTGCTCGATGTACTGAGGCTTACGCGTTTCATAAGCATTATCGGTATCAAGCCACACGCCCAGCCTATCCGTGCCTATCTCAATCCAGTACTTCAAATAGTGATCCACTAATTCATTGCATTTCTCTGAGAACTTATCCAACCCAACCTGCTCTATCTCCTTCTTGCTGGATACGCCAAGGGCCTTCTCCGCCTCAAGCTCCACCGGTAAGCCCTGTTCATCCCATCCCCCCTGGGCCCAAACCGAGTACCCCAGCATGTGCCTATAGCGAAGCACCGCATCCTTATATGTCCGGCCCCTTGCGTGCCCAACATGGGGGAAACCATTCACTGTCGGGGGTCCCTCGAGGAATGTGAATCTACCCCTCGGACCCACCGCNTTGAGCCACTTATGTTTGATTTTATTTAGTCTCCAGTACTCAAGTACCTTGCCCTCTATTGTTTTTGAACTGAATGAACCCTCCAATCCGAAATCAATAACAGACACCGTTACTAACCTAATAAAATGGACTTAAAAATATTGCTTAATAATGACTAGGCGTGAAAATAAGGCTAGGAAGACTTAAGCCTCTAATTGCTTATATAGGTAAGCCTTTTGGGGNTTAGTTAATTGAAGCAATGCATTAATTAGGTCACTACTTACTTCGCTCGCGTTCCTAATTAGTAATGTTCTCACGTAATCGAGGAGCCTAGTATCTATCCTGACAACAGTATCAACGGTATCAAGTATGTATGGGTACCCAGTATTAGTTGTTTGCCCAGCTAGGAAGCCAATCACTTTATCGAGCCCAAGCCCCCCAAAATCAAGCACCTCTATCTTGGTGGCTATTGCTGAATTCATAGCCTTATAGAAAGCAACCTCCACTCCCTTTAATGATCCCAATTCCGAGTTGAATACTGCCTCCAAATTGCTTCTCCCCTCCTCGAACCGCCGCTTACGTAAGTACTCCTCATCGCTCCAGCACTTCAAGTAATTCACCTCAACCCACTTTGGTAGGAGTTCCCCAAATGTTCCAAGCTCAATGTATTGCCCCCTATCCAGCATCATGCTCATCAATAATTTATCGTTGACAGGAAGACACTTGCCCATCAATGCGGAGACGTACTTAGACCTAACCCTCTTCACCACTCCCACTATTGTTGTCCCTGTTGCCGCAGCCTCTTTCAGTAATCGCTTCATTGTCTTCTCAACAACGCTCCTCTCGCTTCTCTTGCTGGGCAAGTTATAGGGAAGCGGGTGGAGAGCTATATCCCCATCAAGGACAATTAGATCCAGCTTCCTGGAGCCCCGCTTCTTCTCATTCATTAACTTCACAGCAAGCTCACGCTCCATTATTGATGAACGAAATGCCACTGTCTTCTCAACTTCATTAGTGTCCTCGAAAAATACCGTTCCGGTCACGAATTTATCCGCCTCATTACCGGTGTTGCCCACATAACCATAGGCCACCACGGTCAATACTCCCCCAACTAACTCCAGCGCTGGATCGGCATAGCTTGAATCAATGGCGTATGCCTTAAGATCTCCCCCCGCCTCCATTATTGGCTTAACCCTATCGCCGAGGAGGGCCTTAACCTCATTAATTATATTTGATGACTCTGTTCCCTTCATCTTCTCAACTATGTTCTTTACATCAACGAATATGGAGAGGAGGAGCGGTGGGTCAATCCAGAAATCAATTGAGGAAGTTTCCACTCCTAATCCACCTCCCTCACCTTAAGGAGGAGCGGTTTCCTCAGGGGATTCATTAGTCCAGCCACAAAGAATTCCCTAGTGCCAAGTTGAGAGAGCGTCGCCTCGCTTATGTCAGCTATGTCCAGGTATGCGCCTATCTCCTTCAAGTCAGCCTGCGCCGAGAGCCTGGAGAAAAAGACTGTGCCCAGATTGGCTCTAATGCTTGACTTTATGTCCCTCGCTATTCTTTGGCTGGCCAACAGCAGCGATAATCCCCACTTCCTGCCCTCCCTAACCGTGGTCTCGATGGAGTCCTTGCATATTGTCCACTCGTCCTCTGGAACATAATTCTGGGCCTCATCTATTACAAAGACCAGGTTAGCCGGCACCTTAATGCTGCCCCGCTTAACCATTTCCCACGCCGAATCAATCACGTCAGCTATTCTTGCCTGCTTAACAGTTAAATCCGTGTCAGCGCTCAGATCTATTGCGGCAATGCCGCCCTCAATGGCCCTCTTAACAACGTCGCTTGGCTCCACCACCCTCCTATTGAGCTCATCGAAGAAGGAATCATCAATGAAGTATTCGATGAATAGCTTAGCCTTCTCCACTGAGGAGTCCCTAGCCCCAACTCCCCTCATCTTCTCAACTAGGTGCCTCGTGAAGCTAGCCTTATTCCACTTGATCTCCCTGGATGGCTGTGGATCTAGAAGTAGGGTCTGCTTCTTCTTGCCTTCATCCTGCATGGTATACGTTATTGTAGCTACCTCAATATATTCGCCGTAGCTCTGCCACCCAAGTCTTGCCTTACTTGCTATCACGGAAGCTATGGTGGGGGGACTTATCTTGATTTCCTTAGATGAAATCACGTGCTCCTTCATGAATGGCACGTAATCCACCCCGCTATGATCGAAAACAACCACCCTATACCCCGCCCGCCTCAATTCACCTATTAATCCCCTTATTAGCCTCGACTTCCCAACCCCGGTTGCGCCGAAGACCCCAATATGATAATTAACGAAGTAGTGATCTAGCTTGATCGACCAATTACTGTACTTGTGGCTACCCACATTTATCCCGGCAGAGACCTTTAGGTANTCGTTAAGGACAGTGCCATCCCTCACGAGGAACACCTTGGAGCCGGGCGTAGCCACGTGGCTAACCTCCGTGCTTAATCCGCTTGGCGTTATCATGCCGTACAGCCTAACCATGCCGTTGGTGAATGGCATCAACATTGATTGATCCATTATCTCCGGCCTATCAACGAAGGGATTCCGCACCCTATCCCTCACCAGCGGCTCCAGCTTAGTTATTCTACGCACCACACCGAAGAATAATTGATCCCTGAGCGAATCGTCCCTGACGAGGGCTAATTGCTCCTCCACGGCGTTANCCTCTGACTTCCTATAGAACTGTATGGGAATAGCCAAGGAAGAGGCGCCGCTAACAGTTATGCCGATCTCCACACAGCACTTCTCAAGCAGCGAATCTATACCCATGATTTATGGTGCTCATCAAGGTATATAAACGTGACATGTATTTTGACTATGGGCAATGCACTCCAAAAATATCGGTGCTCACCTGAATGCTTTTATAGTCCGAAACTCAGATTAGATTAATGTTATCGATACCCCTAGTGAAGAGACTGGAGCCCCTGGATAATATAGAGAACGTATTAATGGATGAGTTAAGCAGGTATAGGAAATTCGATATACCCATAGAGGTGGAGTACAGCGAGGATCTAAAGAAGCCGATGCATATAATGGTTGGGCAATTCATGGAGAAGGACTCCATGAAGCTAGTGGAGGCAATTTACTTGAACGATGCGAACGAGGCCTATGATCATCCACCGCTCACCGTCCAATACGAGCAGGGATCCACGAAATTCATCTCCCCCCTCTACATAATAGACATGTATGGCGGCGCATTAATGCTCAAGCAATACACAATCAACATAACGAATAGATCAATCACAATGGACAACATAAAAATAGTGCTGGTGGGAAAGAAATTTGAGAAAATAAGGGATAAAATAAAGACGGCCAGGGAACAACCTGAACGCAAGCAGCAGCAAACATACACCATCTAACACATCAAATCCATAAGTAAAACGCC
>LOBW01000079.1 GCA_001516585.1 Thermocladium sp. ECH_B | reverse complement strand
AAACATTAATAGATTTTATGTGCAACATTGGCTTCTCTGATAAAATGAACGACAAGCCTCGCCTTTCAAGGCTGGGTAAAGCCTAAGCCCTAGTGCTGGTGAGGTAGTTAGCTTCCCCTCAATCAGTGGGGAGTGAGGGACCGACCCCGCAATGCCAAGGGAACGAGTAGTGCCCATGAAAGGGGCGTAACCCCCAAGACCTCGGGGAACCCTCGCCAAATGGCGGGGGAGGGGCCAGATGAAGCCAGCATTCCTTTATTTTCCAGAATTATTGGAGAATTCCTGATTTCGTTAACTCATAAGGGGTTCCTCTCTGTATAGTGTCGTCGGTTTTTGTTGCATAGCTATTTTCACAGCATGCTTTGCGACAAAAAATATTTATTTCCGTTATGCCTATGCGTAGCCATGGTATCAAGCAATAATGGCTTTGATGTTATCTTGACCACAGATCGATCAATGATGAGTAATTATCATGGAAAGGAGTTCCTAGGATTCTTGTCGACTGGACCAATCTTCGTCACGCTTGGCCCCTTCACGTTCCTTTCCGAGAAGTTTCATGAGTGGTTAGCGGAGCCAAAGGTGAAGACGGATAAGTTGGGTCGTCCAATCCAGGCTCCATACGGCATGCGGAAGGTGGAGGCCGCATTAATTGATGCTGGGATAAATGCTGCAATAATAGATCCAGATCACGTGGATAAGTACTTGAGTAAGGCTAAGGTACTCATGCTAAGCCATCATGATTATTTCGGCCTTAATCCGCCGTCCTCTACTTGGGCGGTGATTGTCGGGAAGGAACCGCTGAATGCCTTAACATTTAAGAGGTTCATGCTTAGAATCAAGCCGAGAATCGATGAAGCTAAGGCCAGGAATGGATTGAAGGTCATGGTTGGCGGCCCCTCTGCGTGGCAGTGGCTTTACTTTCCTGAATTAATTAATCACTTCGGAATCGATACTGTGTTTGATGGGGAGGCGGAGAAGCTCGTGGTTGACTTAGTTGAGCGGGCAATCAATGACGAACCGCTTCCCAAGTACATATATGTAGGTAGGCGGGATGTGCCTAGCGTTGATGAGATACCGACTATAAAGGGAGCCAGCGTGAATGGGTTAATAGAGATAGGGCGGGGCTGTCCAAGGGGTTGCTCTTGCTGCTCAGTCACATTGAGGCCCATGCGTTGGTATCCGCTGAGCAAGATAGAGGAGGAGTTGAAGATCAATGTAAGGAATGGAGTTGTTCATGGATTGATTCACTCAGATGATGTGCCCCTCTATGGTTCTGACACTATTGAGCCCAATATGGATAAATTAATAGCTTTGCATAAATTGGTTAAGTCCTACTATAAGACCATTGCATGGAGCCACACCACGCTGGGCGGTTTCCTATATGGAGAGACGAAGTACAAGATGGGAACCAAGTTAGCGGAGATAATAGAGGACGAGAACCAGGATTGGTGGGGCGCCGAGGTTGGTTTGGAAACGGGCTCCAGGAGGCTAGCCAAGATGATTATGCCGGGCAAGGCCGCTCCATATAAGATAGAGGATTGGTGGACCGTTGTCACGGAGGGCTTATCGGTCATGCATGAGGTTAAGCTTATTCCGGCCGTCACGATGATAATAGGGCTCCCCGGGGAGACTCCGGATGATGTAATGGAGACGATAGAGCTAGTGGATAGGATGAGACCATATAGAAGCCTATTGGTGCCGTTATTCTATGTTCCCATGAATCACGTGAGGAGCGATAAAGGCGGTTGGCTCTATAAGTATAACTTACTGCCGGAACATATAGAGCTATTGAAGGCAGTTTTTCACCATAGCATTTATTGGGCTAAGGACATAGCTAATAAGTTCTACCTGAATGGAATAGTCAATGCGCCGGTGAGGGCTGCACTTAATTACTTCATTAATTACGTTGATAAGAGGGTAAGCAAGTTAGAGGACCAGCTTGACGAAATAATGGAGAACATGAACAAGCAGAGAACAGAGACAAAGATGACCCCCATCAAATTAATAAATGAGATCTCCTCCTCCACAGGGAAATGATGAGCTACGGGTCTTTGTGGAGGAGTGACGAATTATGCAACGCTGATTCCCAGTAATTGAAAATAATCACCAAGTCCTAAGTTTCCAGGAATAACGTGACTACGCCCTCCTTGCATTACAACTAAAATCGGGAACCGCGAATAGCCTTTAAAGATTCATTGACCGTTGCATGATTGGCTCCCATTTATTTAGTTAGGTTTTTAAACAAGGGTTTAAATTGTGGATTGTTGAGAGAATGCCCAAGAAAAAAGACGCTATTGAGGGAGAGGCGGAGGAGTATGGTGAGGAGACGGGAGAGGCGGAGGAACCAGTGGCTGCGGAGGAGCAACCACAGCAAGGGGAGGCAATAGATGTCGAGGAGATAGATGGAGTGGGCAAGGTAACTGCCCAAAAGCTTAAGGAGGCTGGATTCATGAATGCCCGTAATGTTGCGTACGCTAGCATACGTGACCTATTAGGCGTTGTTGGCAGCGAGGATAGGGCTAAGCAAATAATTCAATCAGCCCAGCGATTAATTGGTCTTAAGTCATTCGTGACCGCGNTTGAGGTCTATGAGAATAGGAGAAGCGTGAAGTATATATCGACAGGCGTTAAGGCTCTAGATGAGCTATTGGGGGGAGGCATTGAGACTAGGGCCATAACTGAGTTGGTGGGTGAGTTCGGCGTGGGTAAGACTCAGCTATGCCATCAATTGGCGGTTATGGTTCAATTACCTGAGGATAAGGGTGGGCTTAGGGGGAAGTCGCTGTACGTGGATACCGAGAATACGTTTAGGCCGGAGAGGGTTATTCAAATAGCTAAGTATAGGGGATTGGATCCACAGGAGGCGCTTCGCAACATATTATATGCAAGGGCCTATAACAGCGATCATCAAATGATCATAATAGATGAGGCGAAGAAGATAATAGAGGAACAGAACATAAGGCTAATAGTTATTGATTCCCTTGTGGCTCACTTCAGGGCGGAGTATCCGGGGAGGGAGAACTTGGCTGATCGCCAGCAAAAGCTTAACCACTTCATTAGCCAACNCCTCAGGATAGCGGATCTATATAATATAGCCGTGGTGTTCACCAATCAAGTAATAGCGCAACCCGATGTCTTCTTTGGGAACCCACAGAAACCCGCGGGCGGCAACGTGGTTGCACATGGCGCAACGTATAGGCTATGGCTCAGGAAAAGCAAGGAGAANACTAGGATAGCTAAGATATTTGATTCCCCAATGCATCCAGAGAAGGAGGCTCTCTNCAGGATAGCTGAGGAGGGGCTCCTGGACTAATTGGTGGCGAAAAGTATTTCTCAGACCCTGACCCTCTAATCACCCATTCATGGATGAAATAAGTCATCACGTAATTCATAGATTCGTGGAGTCGCTTTTTAAGTTAACTAGTAGGTCTAATCAAGTTTTTTCGCTGGAGTCACTGATGAATGAGTCGAATCTTGGGGAGGACATCATTAGCAGAATACTTAACTCGCTCAGCGAAGGGATTGAGCACCTTAATACTTGGGTTGGTTCCTACTGGAAATTAACCGTGCCTCGACTCTTCTTGGCGCTGCAGTTGGATCCAAGTGGATTAGGGGAATTAATCGATGGGATCGAGTGGAGGGAATTCGAGGACTTGGTGGGATTCATACTGGATCGATGGGGATACGCGGTGCTGCGAAACGTTAGGCTTAGATTGAGCGGTGAATCAATGGAAATAGATCTTATCTCCGTGAAGGGAAGCGATGTACTGCTGATTGAGGCAAAGAAGNGGAGGAGGAACGCTATGAAGAGCGTGGCTGAGTCGCATCTAAGGAAGGCTAAGCTGATAAGGGATAATTGGTTAAGCGTAATCCAAAGGCTTGGGCTCCCCATTCATTACGCACGCATATATCCAATCATTGTTTCCTGGAAGAAGGAGGACGCGGAGTTGCCGATCCCAATAATTGATATAGCCATGCTTAATAACTTCATTGGCGACTTGGATTCACTGAGGACTAGCTTGCTTGAATTAGTGGCCTCCGTGAATGGGATTTAACTCCAGGTCGGCAATGCATCTATAATTTTAATGTAAATATGAATGAGCAATATCATTTAATGATGTTCTCCAATGATGAGGGGATTTGGGTTGGCTCTGCGGAAAATTTTTAACCGCCTATTATATGGCTCGTTGAGGGTACATGAGTTCCATAGACCCGAGGACCTTCTACGGGAATCCGCCGCAGGGCAAGCCATTCTATGTTAGGTTCGTGGTGCCGCCCGAGTTAGCGGATAAGGCGTATGAGGTGCTCAGTTTAGCTAAGCAGAGCGGCAAAATAAAGAAGGGAAGCAATGAAGCCACTAAAATGATAGAGAGAGGCATGGCTAGGCTAGTTCTAATAGCTGAGGACGTGGATCCGCCGGAAATAGTGGCTCATCTGCCTCTTCTATGTGAGGAGAGGGGAGTGCCCTACATATATGTTCCAAGCAAGGAGAAGCTAGGTAAGTCGGCTGGAATAGAGGCCACGGCAGCGGCTGCGGTTATAATAGAGCCGGGCCAAGCGTCTCAACAATTAGAGGACCTAGTTACTCAATTAAATGATGTTAGGGCCAAGGCTGGATTGAATCCCATACAACCACAGCAGCGCCAGGAGGAGCCTCAACGCAGGCAGAGACGGTGAGGTTAGGTGGCCAGCGAGGAGAAGCTGAGCCCCTATGAGGATGCATCTGCTGCCGTCGTGGTTCAGATACTTGATAGAACCGGAATAGCAGGCGAGGTTAGCACAGTTAGGGTTAAGATCCTTGAGGGCAGGGATAAGGGCAGAGTCATTACTAGGAACATTAAGGGTCCCGTGAGGGTTGGCGACATCCTCATGCTTAAGGAGACCGAGCGCGAAGCGCGTAAGCTATCGGCTAAATAAGGAAAGCAATTCAAAAATAAGCCTCGTTCCATCTGGGGGCGAGGATTATCTTTAAACCTAATTTATGCCGAATCCATTAATTCTTGTTTTCGCGCTTAAGGTCCCCCTGATAAAACGAACGACAAATCTCGCCCTTTGGGGCTGAAAGGAGGTCAGTAAGATAGTGCTTTGGTTAATAGGCATTTAATTATGGGCGTTCGGCGAAAATCTTTTAAATTAGTGCGTGGGCTAATGAATGGGGGNATAGTAAGGCATGTCCGATGATGGAACCATTGGAGAAAAGCAGGATAATGTGGAGGACTTACTTTCTTCTCTTCTCGGGAATAATGAGGAAATAACGGAGGAAATAGCCAAGGAGCAAGCAATAGTTAGGATTAGTGCTGAGAAGAGGCGCAGCCATTATGTCACGGTCATCGATATAGATAGCAGCGACATTAGGAAGCTCGAGATAGATGACTTAACTAAGGAATTAAAGCGTAGATTAGCTGCTGGAGGAACCATCAAGGGAAACAAGATAGAGATACAGGGCGATCATAGGTACAAGGTTAGGGAAATACTTAAGGAATTTGGGTTTAAGCCGGAAAACATTTTCGTTAATGAGGATATAATAGTGGTAGAGAGGAAGTGAGTTACCTGGAAAATGAACTAAGTGAAGATTTATCTAGGGTAACTCCTGAAAACGCGGTTCAAATATGCATGAAGATCCTTGACTCATCATCAAGATTACTAGGGCTAGGCATTCAAGTGAGGGATCCACAAAGCGCCTGGGCAGTTATGAGCAAAATAATAGAGCTAAGCAATGAATTCGTGTTGGCCAGGTTCCTGGCGGAGGTTCTGGAGCTAAGCAACATGATTAATGTTAATCCATTGATTAGGGACATGGTTGTACGCGACTTCCTCGTGTGCGCGGAAAAGACTAGAATGATGGTTATCGAGATGGCAAGAAGCGGAAAGAGCTGGATAGAGATAGCGCGTGAACTGGAGGGAATGGTTAATAAGGAGAGATACGAGAAATAAGTCATGAAAGAGGCTCAACTATATGAGGAGCTCAGTAATGGAGTAGTGAAGTGCACGGCCTGTCCACGTAGATGCAGAATATCGCCTGGGCTTTGGGGCGCGTGTGGAATTCGATGGAATATAGATGGCAAGCTTTACTTAATGAATTATGGTCGAGTAATTGCAGCGCACATAGATCCCATCGAGAAGAAGCCGCTTTATCACTTTAATCCAGGCAGCGCCGTGTTCTCCATAGCGACCACGGGCTGCTCATGGTTCTGTCAGTATTGTCAAAATGCCGATATAAGCCAAAGGCGAAGAGTGGAGGGATTCGAGGTAACGCCGCAATTACTTGTTGATTTAGCTGCCGCTTATGGGGCTCACGGCTTCGCCTACACATATAATGAGCCGACCATATTCATGGAATTCGCGAGGGATGTCGGAATCCTATCGCATGAGCGGGGCCTCTTCAATTCATTCGTGAGCAATGGATACATGACTGATGAGGCGATAAGCATGGCGGCTCAATTCCTTGACGCGATCACTGTGGATCTAAAGGGGAATGCAAGCGAGAAGTTCCTGAGGAGATACGTGGGGGTACCAAGCCCAGAACCCATATTTGCTGCCCTAAGGGAGTTAAAGAGGAAGGGCATATATGTTGAGGTGACCGATCTAGTGGTGCCCCGTGTTGGGGATGATTTAAGCGACGCGAGGCGCGTTGCGCGTTGGATCGTGGATGAGCTTGGGCCTGAGACCCCTGTTCACTTCCTGCGGTTCCACCCGGATTATAAGATGCTGGATATCCCGCCTACCCCAGTGGAGACGCTGGAGAAGCATGCAGAGGTTGCTAGAGAGGAGGGATTGCTCTATGTGTATATAGGGAATGTTCCGGGTCATGAATTGGAAAACACTCACTGCCCAAGCTGTGGTAGAGTAGTGATAAGGAGGCGAGGCTTCGAGTTGCTTGAGTGGAATATAGAGGATGGCAAATGCAAGTATTGCGGCGCTAAGATTCACTTAAGGGGAGAACTAAAACCTACTTGGAGTGAGGATAGATTCATGCAGGTCCCCATACACTTATTCTCGAATTATACTGAAGTAAAGCTAAGCGATGTTAAGGGGATGCGGCTACCTGGGGAGGAAGCTCCTCAATTATAGCTCATCATGGTCCACTGATCCTCAACTCCTCTAATCTCTTTAGGAATAATGCATTCCTCCTAACTTGCTCCTCATCAAACTTTAATTCCCCAATCAATTCCCTTGACTTGGAGCAATCATAACTTACCCCCGCATACTTAGCCAGTTGCCGCACGCTGCTCGGTAGCGCCAGCATTGCGAGGAATGAGGGGGTTGGCACCTTGATTACCCGCCTCATGAGGGCGGCGCTCATGATCTCCATGAACCGATATATCGGCACTTGGCCGCATTCCGTTGCATACATGTGTAATCCATGCGGCTTCACTCTAATCAATTCCCTCACCATGCGTGCCAGGCTGGCCGCGCTTATGGAGGAAACGCTTAGCCTTACCTTAGGTATTATACCTAACTTAGCTGCCCTGTACATGAGGAGCCACTCGCCATGGGCGGCGTACTCGCCATAGACCAGGGTCGGCCTGATTATGGCGAAGGGAATCCCTCCCTTCATTGCTTCCCCATAAACCACTTTCTCTCCCTCGCACTTAGTGTATTCATACTCATTGCTTGGAGCAGCCCCCTCACAGTGCTTCTCCTCCTCAGTGACGAAGGATCCACGCGGTCCCAGGACGTTTGATGCGCTTATGTGAATTAGCGTGGCTCCAGCCTTCACGGCTGCCCTAGTAATTAGCTTGGGTACCTCTATATGCGTCGCCCTTAAATCGCCGCTTAATGCCCCAATCGCATTCACCACGGCATCTGCGCCATTAATTATGTTTCCTAAGTCGTTCGTTAATGGATCGATCTTAACTAGTTCAGCCTTATTTCTCAATAGTGATGCATACTCGCGCTTTAGTGGGGTTAGGTTCCTGTATGTGACCAGGACCTCGCCCATGCTTGATAACTCAATAGCTAAGTGAGTGGCTATAAAGCCGAGCCCGAATACTATTATTCTCACTGGTAATTACCTTGGGAATTAC
>LOBW01000078.1 GCA_001516585.1 Thermocladium sp. ECH_B | reverse complement strand
ACCTCTTCTTCGTATGCCGCGGCTCCGTCAGTGAGGTAAACGACAACGACTTGATAGCCTGACTTAACGAGGTTAGCGATGTTTCCGCCCATGCCGATGACTTCATCGTCCATGTGCGGAGTGAGTACCAACCTGACCTCGTTGTTCACGTTGTCCATCTTTAATAACTCTAGTTTAAATTTATAAAGTCACCCTCCTTCTGTCTAGGGACTTATTGCGGGTTCAAGATTTATATAATTGGAATATTAGGTACTATTATGAGGTTTTGGATAGAGGTTGCGTGCTCTTCCGTGGAGGAGGTGGCAGATGTTATAGCGAGAGTCTTAGAAAGTAAAGGATGCACCGTTAATGTCCGTTGGGAGCAGTCCTTCCAATTCCCTCAAGAGTACGTACGTGTTGATGGAGTAGAAGTGATTGACGAGCCGTATGGGAAGTACAAGATCATGGCCTATTTTACCGTAAAGAAAACCTTAAGGAAACCCGATAGGTGCGAGGTCAAGGCAGGATACTTAGTAAAGGTCCTGGAGGACAGACTTAACAATCCTGATAGCCTTGCAGTATCCGCGGCAATCAAAGGCATGGCCGAAGGACTTGTGGATGTCGTCATGAGAGAGGTATTCTTTTCCTTTGCTTGAGGAGCTTCTGAGGGTAGGGTTAATAAATTGCAGTTTTTAGTTTTCGTCTCAATTATAGGGCGATATTTTGGGGGAAGATTCCAGAACTACTGTTACAAATCTTGTTAAGGATTTTTCATATTTTACAAACGCTCTAGGGTACAGTGACGAGACCGTCTAAGTAGGTTGAGCTGGTGCCGCATGGAGGCGATCTTACTGACCGCCTTTCCGGGAATCTCCCCCTTTTCGAAGGAACCTTCAAGTAGCCCTACAACATCCTCTAACGGTTTCACTTCTTTTACCAGCTCGCGTCCGGCGGCTATTACTCCATCTAGGTGTCCTTTGGGAAGGTTTAATTTGAGCTCGAGGTCTTCTGTCTCTTTTCCCGTGAGTCTTAGATAGCCCCTTTTGACGCGGTAGTAGAGCTCCTCTATGATGTCCCACGCCTCGCATGCCGGCCGCCTGAGCCTGGCGGCGAGGGCGAGGGGGGTTTGGGCTTCATTGAATTTTCATGAATTTGTATCCAATTCTCAGCCCTTGGGCTTCACCGGAGTCACGGGGAAACCCGTTACCCCTAAACAAGGTGAGGAGGCTCCACAAGGAGCTATCAAGGAAGAGGTATCTCTCCCATAATTGGTTTAGGGCTAAGATGGAGCTGGCGAGGGCTTATGAGCATTTGGCGGATCTGAGGAGGTACTTGTACATGAAGTTGGGCAAATACTTCGCCGAGCATTATGACGTCGTGGTTATGGAGGATATCTCCGTTAAGCAACTCATTGGTAAATCTGGGAGGAGGTTGAAGCTTCACGACGTCGCCATTCACGAGCTTAGGAGCATCGTGGAGTATCAAGTGGAGAAGTATGGGAAGGGGTTCATCCTAGTGGATCCGAGGGACTCCTCGAAGGCATGCGCCAAGTGTGGATATGTAAAGGACTTAACGTTGAGTGATGGGGTTTTTGAGTGTCCCAGGTGTGGTTGGAGGGCTGATAGGGATTATAATTCGCTTAATCATTTGAGGCGTGCGGGGTGGGTGCCGCCCGTGGTGCCCGTGGAGCTCCACCCACTACCCGTGGTTCACAACTACGGGCAAGGCGGGGCAAGGAAACGGGAAACCCCTTAAGGATGGAGTAGCTCACTAATTTTTCCTATCCTAATTTAGTCCTTTGATTTAGCCGCGTTATTGAATTGATGTATTCCTCGAATGATGTGGATGCCGTTATCACTGTTGATTCTCCGTTTCTATATTCCCTAAGTATCCCCATTGATGAGAGGACTTGCATGGTTTTAGCAATGTCTAGACCATTTATGCGAGAATGAGTCGCTATTATTTTCTTAGCGTTCTGCGTTATGCTTAAATTAGCCATTGACGCATACATGAATGCCACCGAGCGAATCACATTTATCACTTCATCAAGCGGTGCCTGGGTTCTAAGCCTGATTCCACTCAGTTCAGAGTAGTATCCCTCCTCATTAAGTATCGCAGTAACTACATCAAATGGAACCGAGTGAGTGGGTTGAGCCATGGAAATCAAGACGGAGAGATCCATGGAACCGCCGTTCCTAGCCTTAAATACTCCATATATCTTCAATGCCTCGGCAAGCATTATATCGCTCGACTCCTTATCCCCCCTAATGCGCAGCTCAACCGTGTTGGATCTGACGCTTATGATTAACTCGCCCATCTTTACCCTACGCGTCAATAGATCCACGAAATCCACGGCTTCCCTCGCGTTCCGAAACTTCAGAACTACGCGCCTATTGCCGCTCATCAGTACCATCTACTCCAGGGCTACCTTCTTTCGAACGCTGACGCCACAATTGGGACAGTAGGCTCGGGTGCCCTTGAACTTCAATATTGCACGGCAATGGGGGCAACGAGCCTCGACCACCCCAAGCCCCAGCCCCCTAATGCTTAGGTGATATGGTGGTCCATGCGAAATAACCCTTGCCTTAATGAAGTCGCCTATCCCCACCGCATCATAAACCGTGTTTAACCTATTATCCCCAGCATGAACTATATATATGAAGCCGGTGGCGTTTATTCTATTTATCTTACCCTTATCAAGCACAGCCACTATCCTCACGACAGCCACTTTATCAGTGGAGGACACAACCCTACCGTAAACTATTGAACCCTGCTGGAGAAGCCTCGGCTTTATTGGATTAACCTTAACCTCATGGGCCTTCACATCATAATTGGGCACACCAATCACAGTGGAGACTATGGCGCCATTTCCATCCAGATCCGTGAAATCGCCCGGCACATACTCCTCCTCGACGCCTAACTCTTCGCCTGGAACTGAAATCATCGGCATCAACTCTATAGAAAACCAAGAAACGCCCTCGTTAAAAACCCTTCCCTTACTAATTTAACGCACTTAGCTAAGAGGCTCGACCTCTTAGGGGGATCATCGGCTCCGTAACGAAACCCTAATGTCGATAATCCTCAAGATCCAAGATCATAATTGGATCCCTCATTTTCATCAATAGAATATGAGGAGGATGCGACCGCTCATCCCTTTAATATGGCTAAGGCTTTATCTGCGTGTTCCTTGGCATCCTTAAGTCCCCTTAATATTTCAATTATCTTTCCAGACTCATCTATGACAAACGTGACGCGTTGAGCCGTGGAGCCCCTTAATACGCCGTACGCCTTGGAAATGGATTTATCCGCATCAGAGACCAATGGAAACTTGGCTCCATACTTCTGCGCAAACTTTAGTTGAGTATCTATTTTATCAACGCTAACTCCAATAATCTCCGCATTGATTTTCTTGAACTCATCATATAATTCCACGAATCTCTTTAACTCGCTTGTGCAGCCGCTTGTGAATGATTTAGGGTAGAAATAGAGAACCACACGTCTTCCCTTGAGGCTTGATAACCTTATTTTTCCAAGGGTAGACTCGGCCTCAAAGTCCGGCGCAATTTCTCCCTTCTCCATGAGAAGAGAACGATGCAATACGAGAAAAATGCTGCGCGTGTGTTAATGTAGAGAAACACTGTTGTGGGGTTTCTCTGGAATTGAATTAATTGCGTGTCCACTCAGCGGTAACACTTATACCATAACCAAAAACCACAGCAAATAGGGAATGCATTACTTTATTATTGCTATTTGGGCATCATCTATCTCTATATAATCATCGAGAAGATATGTTCCCCATTGCGTTCTTCGCCCCCTCGTTGATGAATCCCTGCTGGTTATTGATATTAGGCAAGCGGCTGGATCCGGCTCCACGATCACTTCGAGGGGCCTTACTCTTCTGATCTTCATTATGAACCACCCAACTCATTCATTAATTGCTCCTTTAATGAGTCTATGTCGATAAGCATGCTGGCCACAGCCTCGTTAAGCACATCCATGGGGGGGCGATTGATNGTCCTTATCTTTAACGTTATTCTCCTAGTTAATGGGTGATCCATGTCGTACATCGCATACTCAACTCCCTTCTGCTTAAGGAGGTAATTGAGGAGGGGAGCAAAGAGCGTATGATCCTCTCCCTCTATTACTGCCTCCAAGTAGTTATCGCCTCTCTTAATGTTAAGTACCTTAATGCGCATATGCCGGCATGATGCGGCTCCCTTTAAAAATGTAACTACATAGACGCTAATCTATGATGATTATGGCAGCCTATACTGATCTCCTCTCCGCCCTAAAGGGCGAGAATTGTAGTTCATTTTATAGAGGACATTGATGTAACTTCTCAGCTAACTCTAACGAATTCACCAATCATTCATGCCAGGTTTCATCACTTAATATTGCATGCCCTATGGCTGCCCTTTAATTTTTACGGATCCCCTAAAGCAGTGACAAAATCTGACCTCCTCCCCGCCTTGAGGGGGTTTCGGGGCCTTTGGGGTTATACCCCTTTGTGGGCGCTACTCCTTCCTAACATTGTCGCCGTGATCGGCAATGGTTCCCCGAGTTAGCCGGGGAAGAACTACTAACCAACACCAAGCTAAACCCCAGCTCCAACCCGCCTAAAAAGGCGGGACTTGCCGCTCTAATTATCAAGGGAAGTGGCGGGCAGCATCGATTAAGTAATGTAATCCTCTAGACCTCGGGAGTTCTCGTCCTTTAGGGCTACAAGGAGAGCAAGTGGGACGTTTTTCTATGGGTATGCTGATTCCGCTGTTAGTTGCCTTAATACGTCCCGTATGGATAATATGCCCACGACCTTCCCATCATCATCGATGACTGGTATATGCCTTATTTGGTGCTCTATCATTTTCATGCCTATTGATAGGATTGATTCGCCCTTTCTAGCTGTAACTAAGTTCTTAGATGCTACCTGGCCCACCGGCGTGTCGAGAGAGATGCCTTCAGCCACTACCTTGACTAGGTCCCTCTCGGTGAATATACCAACTACCTTGCCGTTCTCGGTAACTACTACGCTTCCAATATTGTTTTTGCTCATTTTCTCCGCCACGATTCTCAATGGATCACTTGAATTACAGGTTATCACGTTTCTTTGAGTTGGTTTGAGTAGGGACATAGTTACCTAGATTACTCAGGTATAAATAAGCATTATGGTATAACTCATTATTATCTGGGTATTATCGAGTACACTAAAAGTAATGATCACACAAAAAACCTTATCAATACGATAAATATAGTGAACCTAATGAAATATAGGTTATTGGTGATCGATGCAAACCAATCAAAGTGGCGAATAGAGGAGGGGAATTGGATTGGACCGCTTGATGCCGTCATTGACCTCAATAATAGATTAGAGACTTGGAGAATGAAGCCACTTGACCCAGAAATACCATTCCTAATTGGGTGGGGAAGACTAGTTGGGGGAAACCTAATGGGCGTTCACAGGGCCATAACGGTTTTCCGAAGCCCACAGACGGGCACGATCCATGTTTCAGCAATGGGCGGAGCTGGATATAGATTCATGAAGTCGGGCATCAATGGCATAACGATAATCGGCAAATTCAGGAACCCCACCATAATACTAATAGGAAGCAGGATGGGGAAGCTCTCGGTGGAGGTTAATGAGACTGCACTAGATAGGTTATGGAACTATGGCGGGCACACCGGAATCGAGGCCGCAAAACAATTCCTACTGGATACTTATTGGGACTTCATATCGCTTCACAGGGCTAGGCCGATAATTACTGGACCAGCAGCGGCAACAACCGTAATGGGCGCCATAGCGAGCTATGATGTGGATTACGGCAAGAAAAGCTTCAAGCCGGGGGCCGAGGACTTCGCCGCTAGGGGTGGAGGCGGGTCAACGCTGCTCCAGGGCCATAATGTGGCTGTCATGTTAATTGGAGGAGACTCCGAGGTAAGCGGGCCTCGAATTAATGAAGTGGATCAAGTATTTATGAGGAAGATGGGGAAACCATATATAGCAACGTTGAGTGAGAAGACGATAAAGTATAGGTTTGATCCGCAGCTCGGCACAGGCGGCACCTTTGGAGTTAATTACGTGCATTACAGGGAATTGATACCAATGTTTAATTTTCAATCAATATACCTGTCCCTAGAGGAGCGAAAGAAGTGGGCCGATGCTGCAATTCAATATTTCTGGAAACCATTCCAGGAAGAAGCATTCATTAAGTCAAGGAGTTGGTATAATTGCGGCGAGCCTTGCTCCGTTGTATGTAAGAAAGTTTGGCGCGGCAAGAAGATAGATTATGAACCGCTTAATGCAGTGGGTCCCTATATAGGCGTGTTCACATTAGGCGATGCAGTTAAGGTCGCCGATGAGGTGGATAATTATGGCTTCGACTCCATAGAGGTGGGATATGACTTAGGCTTAGCGTTTGAGGCTGTGGAGCGGGGGCTCATAGATCCCAGCGAGGCTGGATTAAGCGGGAGGCCAGTGATCGACCCATCAAGTTATGACGTATCTAGCAGTGAGTCAAATGCTGCATTGGCGCTGGAGGGAGTCAAGGCAATGGTGAAGGGAGAGGGATTACTGGGCAGGATTGGATTGATTGGATTACGACAAGCGGCGATTGAACGAAAATTGAACGATTATGCGGTTTATGTCCCTCTTGGGAGCAGGTACTACATGACTCCTAACTATTATTGGGCACCCGGCATGGTGGCTCCAGTATATATGCTTGGCAGGTATTGGACCAATTATAATCCAACATTCATGGATCCAGGCGAGTTCGCTAAGTCCGTGTACTCCAGGGCATTAATGGAGCTAGCCATAGATAATGCTGGGGCATGCAGATTTCATAGGGGATGGCTTGAGCCGGTAATTGAGGAGGCATATGGCTTGGTGGGGATTAATATCAATATAGAGAAATTCGCTGCCTCCCTGTACCGTGAATTCGCTGAATACTCACGTAGGGCGGGAGCGATGCCAATGTATTGGGAAAGCAAGAGAACCAGCGACATGGTTATGAGCATGGCCAGGGAGTTGGGGGCTAAGGATTGGATCGAGCGATCCCCGCGCGAGTGGTATGATAAATTTAAGGAAACCTTCGATGCATTAGTGAATGGTTAATCATTATATTCTCTTTATTCCTATTACGCCATTCTGAAGAGTCACTTCCACATAATCGCCAACATCGAGTTTTCCTCCGAAATACTCTATCTCATCATCGGTTAACCAAATAGTTATGCGCGGAATAAGCACCTTATTGCCCAATGCTTGATTAAGCAGCGGCATCGACTTCAGTACTTGCTGCATCATGTTCATAACTTCGCGAGCCATCATTGCGGACTCATCACCACCAGCCACAATGGGGCCGGGATTCTCCCTCTCCTCCACTATATCTATCTTTATGAGCTTATTACCCAATGGATCGGGCATAAGCGTCTTGCTTATCACGTATCCCTTAAACGATGCCATGAAGAGATAAATAATTAACCTATATTAATATATTTCCACTGAAATACATGCAGGAAGCTCCACTATCTATGAATAGGACAGAACGGCCAAGCCTAACGGCATCTTCCGGGCCTCTACCCATAATTAGCACTATTATGCAGTAATGCGAAGTTCAGGGTTTAAGTGGAGGCAAGAATGCGATTACTGACCTCCTCCCCGGGCCCTAAAGGGCTCCCCGAGGTCTTGGGGGTTACGCCCCATTACGGGCGCTACTCGGCCTTCGCGTCGTGGATCCTCCTCCCGGTATTGCGGGAGAAGTCGGCTCCTGCTCCCCATTCTCTAAAAATTGACCGGGGAAGGACATTAAAGGGAAATAATCCTCCTTTTCAAGCTTTTACCCCGCGCCCTAAAGGGTGAGTTTGCCGTTCGTTTTATCATGATGAAGATGCTCAGATGACTATGGAGTTGGCGGACCCGGTGGGATTTGAACCCACGACCTACGGCTTAGGAGGCCGCCGCTCTGATTCCATGCTGAGCTACGGGTCCCAAACACAGAAATGCAACGACCATTTTTTAAACATTATCCATCACGAAGCATGAGGACCTCGTTCCTTCTAGGAGCCG